>NZ_JAIXHU010000002.1:0-212451 GCF_025671395.1 Paraclostridium sp. AKS73
ATATATTTGCTGATATTATTATTTTAAGTATTATAGGCTTATTGACTATTGGATGTATCAGCCTATATGATACGATACATAACTATAAGCTTTATAGTATAATACAGTTCTTTTCTTTATTTAATACAGTGGTGAGTTTTACTATTGCTGCATTAGATATTTTTTCTATGTTTTAAACTTAGGATTTATATAGATTAAACATTTGATTATTCTATATAAATCCTATTTTTATTGTATTTATTTTTAACGAGGTTTTTTATCTAACTTATGTTTTCTTTAGCTTCTTCTAATTTGTTAATTAAACTTGTCAACTCCTCTGGTTTTAATGAATCTCTTAATATCCTAGCTAGAGTTGAATACATTCTATCTTGAAATTCCTCTATGTTTTCTTGTTGAGGTAAATGCAATACAACTTTCATACTAAGCTCCCCCTAAACAAATACTTATACTTAAATGTATGAGTATCTTGTTTTGTCCTATTCACTAGGTTATTAGCTCAGTATGTAATCTTCTTCTATAACTTTTAAAAAGTGTAGCTGTCCTTTCCCTGTTATAAGAGGTGTTACACTTAGCTTATTTCCACTTTCTGTTTGAACTACTCTTTCTATAACTTTAAATAATCCTCTATCTATGTATTTTTGTTTAGGTGTATTTTTTCTTTTCCCTTTTTTATTAAATATCCATTTTCTCTAAACCAAAAGTAAAGTCTATTTCTTCCTATAGGTATGTTGTTGTTATTTAATAATTTTGCAAAAGATCCTATGCTAATTGCTCCATCTACTTCGCTTATTGTTTTAGAAAATTCAACATAAGGCTTATTAACTACTATACTTTCTTTTAATAATCCAACTTTTCTTTCAGCTTCACATCTTTTAGATTTTTCATCTATCAATTTTTCCATCAATCTATTTAAAAAGTTTGGATTGTCTAAAACTTCTTCTAATACATTATCAGTCATATAAGCTCCATGACTTCTTATACTTGGTAAGACTGTTTCAAATACCCACTTTTCAAATTTTCTAGCACTTTTAAGTTTCGACCTAATAATTAATCTATATAAATTAGCTTCATCTATGAATTTCTTATTTACAAACTGTATTGCATCTTCCCCATTTCTCTTTTTACCTGTAATTACCCCTACGTCATGAAACACGACACCCTCTTTATTACAATGTCTTATCACTGCATCTCTAGGATTTGCATACCCTAAGATTTTAGCACTTTCAATTGCATCGAAATATTCTTTATTATCAACTACTATTACCCCTACTTCTCCAAACTCTTCATTTCTAAAAATCTCCATTTCTACTCCCCCTTTTACTACTTATTACCCTTTTGGTAACCCTCATTTAAAAAAATATATTCTACCCCTAATCCTAATACTTCTGCTATTTTTTTAGCTTCTTTTATGTTAAAGAAAGTTTCCTCATTTTCTTTTTTAATGTAAGTTGATTTTGGCATGTTTATGAGTCTAGCTAAACTTTCTTGTGTTAAACCTTTACTAACTCTAATTCCCTTTAAGTTATTTTTATAAATCAAATATTCTCCCCCTCCTTATTATTACCTAAATGGTAACTTTCTATGATTAAATTGTATTACCATTAGGTAACTAGTCAATACTATTTAATATTATTTTTATTATATTTGGTTACTTTTGTTTACTTTTAGGTAACTTTTATTATAATTATAAATAAACGAGGTGAACAAATGGAAACTTTAGCTTTTAGATTGAGAGAATTGAGAAAAGAAAAAGGTCTTACTTTAGAGCAAATGGCAAACGATTTGAATACCACTAAGGTAACATTATCTAGATATGAAAATGGAACTCGAGAGCCAAAGAGTGAAATGCTTAGTCAGTTATCGGATTACTTTAATGTTTCAATTGATTACTTATTTGGGAAAACAGATGAAAAGAACCCTTTATCTAAAAAGGGTCAATCTGATGTAAAGAAAGCTTTAGAAGATATTAAAGCCCAACTTGAAAATAGTGACGCCTTAATGTTTGATGGGGAATATTTAAATACAGATGCAGTAGAAAGTTTACTTTCAGCCATGGAAATTGGTATAGCTATGGCAAAGAAAAAGCAAGAAGAAAAACTAAGGGAAAAAAAATAAATTAATAAAGTTAATAGTTCTTTATATTTAGGGGAGATTTTAATGAACATAAAATATGAGGCAAGAAATCTAATTAATAAATATAAGACTAATAATCCATTTGATTTAATAGATTATTTAGCCATAATATTAGTTGAGAAACCATTAAGGGGTGGTTTAAACGGATGTTATCAAGAAATATTTGGAGAAAAAATTATTTATATAAATAGTGATCTCCCTTACGAGCATAGACTTATAGTAGCAGCTCATGAATTGGGTCATGCAGTTTTACATGAGGGAGAAAATATTTTGTTTTTAAGTAATAATACTTTAGCAGTTAAGGAAAGATATGAACATCAGGCAAATTTATTCGCTGCTGAACTTTTGCTTGATGACTATATATTTAAAAAGTACCAAGGATGCACTTTAGAACATATATCTAAGTGCTCGTGTATTCCATATAATCTTGTACGTTACAAGGCAAAGAATCTAGATGATGATACTCTTTAACAAAGTTGGAGGTGTTTTAATTGAAAATAGCAATTTACTCAAGAAAGTCGGTTTTTACTGGTAAAGGTGAATCTATAGAAAACCAAATACAACTTTGTAGCGATTATGCTAAAAGTCATTTTGGTGCTAGTCAAAGTGATATTTTTGTTTATGAGGATGAAGGTTTTAGTGGTAAGAACTTAGATAGACCTGAGTTTCAAAAACTCTTACATGACGCAAAAAATAAGAAATTTGATATTTTAATTTGTTATAGACTTGATAGAGTTTCAAGAAATATAGCAGACTTCTCTTCTCTTATAGAAGATTTACAAAAGTATAATATATCTTTTGTATCCATTAGAGAACAATTTGATACTTCTACTCCAATGGGTAGAGCTATGATGTTTATCGCTTCAGTGTTTGCTCAATTAGAAAGAGAAACTATTGCAGAACGTGTTCGAGATAACATGCTTGAACTTGCTAAAAGTGGTCGATGGCTTGGTGGTACTGCTCCACTTGGATTTAACTCAGAAAATATATCCTATATTGATGATGAACTTAAAGAAAGAAAAATGAGCAAACTAATTCCAAATAAAGAAGAACTTGAGATTATACGATTAATTTATAGAAAGTATCTTGAATTAGGTTCTATTACTCAAGTTGTAGCGTTTATGTATACTACAAATTTTACTGGTAAAAGAAATAAAGAATTTTCAGCTTCAACTATAAGTAAAATTCTTAGAAATCCTATCTATGTTAAAAGTGATGAGTCAGTTTTAAATTATCTAAAAAATAAAGGTATCAATGTGTCTGGAGATCCCAATGGATGTGGGATACTTACTTATAATAAAAAATCCAAAGGTGTTAAACAAGATAAAAGTGAATGGATAGCAGCGGTTTGTAACTCAAAAGGAATTATAAATGGTAATGATTGGTTACTCGTGCAACAGCTTCTTGATAAGAATAAGGATAATACCAAGAGTTTAAGGCTTGGAACATCTAAGAAGGGTCTTTTAACAGGTATTATTAGGTGTAGTAAGTGTGGTTCTCCTATGAGAGTTACTTATGGTCGTAACTACCACTATTATACTTGTACTAAAAAGGTCAATTCAAAAGGAGTTGCATGTGATAATAAAAATGTAAAAGGTCCTGATATTGAAAAAGTTATTATTGAAAGTATTATGGATATCGATACTGATATGCTTTTATCCAATTTAAATGATGGTGAAAGTTCTACATCTTCTAGAGAGAAAGATATTACAGATATACAAGCTAAGATTAAATCTAAAAAATTCAGTTAAATAGTTTATTTGAAAGAATGGTTGATTTTGATGATGAGCTTTCTGATTTATTCAAAGAAAAGATTAATGAGCTCGGTAAAGAAATTAAAGAACTAAATAAGAAGTATAGTGATTTAGTTAATGAAGTTGATAGTAATAAAAGAGATTTTAGAAATGTTGAGTTAGTTATAAATGCGGTTAATGAATTTAAAAGTTATTTCGATTGTATCGAGGATTTTAATAAGAAGAAATTTATGCTCGGTGTGATTGTTGATAAGATAAATTGGGATGGGGAAAAACAAGAGGTTGATATTGAATTTTGGGGGAGTAAAAAAATAGAAGACTCCCTTCCTTTTATTGGTAAAGTGTCGCAATACATACAATCATGCATGACCTGTATCTATTAGAATTAAATTCTTAGCAAACTCAGGTAGTGAGTACTGTTGACAAACTTTTATATCAAGTTTTTCTGTATTTATAAGTTCTTCTGGTAAAGGTATTACAGCACAACCTTTTTCATTTAAATCTTTTTGAATTTCTTCACTTAAACTTTCTTTTAATAACTTCATAGAACCACTAAAAGCCCCTAACTCCCCTGTGTTTCTTCTTCCATACATATCTTCTATTCCACACTTGCTAGTTATACTAACTCTTCCTCCAAATGAAGGACATCTTAAAACACACATAGCACACCCATTACCATACTTAGTGCAATTTCCCATAGGTCCTGAAGATCCTGTTGTTTCTACAAATGAGTCTCCACTTATAATCTCCCCATCTTCTAAAACAACAGCTTTTATTTTCTTACCATCTAATTTTACATCTATAACTCTAGAGAAAAATCTTACTTCTATGCCCATACTTAATATTTTTTCTCTTACAGGTTTTTCAATTTCTGTTACATTGTATATAGTTGAATGTTTATGACCTGGAAAATCCATGTCTTTGTGTGTACTATACTTATCAGTTAATTCAAATAACTCACTTGCTCCTAGGGCTATAGCTTCTTCTGTTGCAGTATATCTTCCATTGTTTCTCATTATTCCTCCAACATTCCCAAGCCCTAGTAAAAGATCTGTTCTTTCTAAGATAGTAACCTCTGCTCCTGCTTTTCTTGCAGATATTGCAGCTGCACAACCAGCCCATCCGCCGCCTATAACTACTACTTTTGCCACTTTAAATTCCCCCTTAAACCTAAAACGAATTTATTTTAAACTTTTTAAATACTCTCTTCCATTAATTTGAGCTTTACAAGATTTCGTTCTTTTCCCATTAATTACAACCGTACATCCTCCACATATTCCTTCCCCACATACAATTAAATTATTATTTGCTATTGAGAATCTAATATTTTCGTCAACACTATCAACCAGTTTCATGATTTCCTTATTAAAAGAATTAAATCCGCCACTATACACAAGCTCTACATTATTTCTTCTTATATAGTCTTTAATTAACTCTTCATCTTCTTTTATATTTATGAAGTGGATATTAACATTTAACTCTTTTATTTTATCTATAACTTCATCTAAAATAGTTCTTCTAGTGTCTACAAATACTTCTACATGATTATTGTTTTTTAAGATATACTTAATTATTTTAGGTGCATTTACTTGAGATAACCCACTTAATATTACCGCTACATTACTATTTGTTGTAAGTTTAAACTCCTTAAGTCCTAATACCCCATTTAAGTATGGACCTCTTACCCATACTTTATCAAAACTTAATAACGATTTAGTCTTATGTCCAACCTCTTTAATTATTACTTTTAAAATTTCATTTTCAACATCTATATCCATAACAGATATAGGTACATTGTATCTTGAGTCAATTTGGTCTTTGCATCTTAATAATATATAAGAACCGGGATTTAATAGTTCTTCTAATAGAATTTTAGGCGTTCTTATCTCTAGTAAATATATATCCTCTTTTAATTCTTTTTTTGTTACAACATCACATAAAACATCTTTTTTTTCGTTGCAAGCTGCATTTCGATTATGCTGCAATTCATTGTATACGCAAACCCCCTGCCAAATACAATCACAAGTTTTACTGCCTTGTATTAAACTACATTGAATACAATCTCCTGAATATGCTAAATGACACGGACAGTATTTGCTTCCACAATCAGCACATGGTTGTATGCTTATTCTTTTCAAAAGACCACTTCCTTTAGATGATTTTTAAATGTCTAATTTTTAACTGCTATAGTATTAATTTATTATCTAATTTTTATTTTGTTACAATTAAATATTTATATAAATTTTAAAAAACTATATATCATAACTACTACTTTGGAATATAATGTATAAAAGGACATGATTACATATTTAAACTTGCTTATAAATAGTTAGGGGGGAGTTTATGAATTCTAATTTTGTTTTTTCTAATGAACATCTAATAATTCTACTTTGTGTAGCTATCTTCTTATTCTTATTGCCTAAGCTAACTAAAAATTTACTTCCATACAGCTATTTAGTAGAAAAAATTATATGCCTATCATTTGTATTCATAATTATACTAGAACAAATATGTTTAATTTCTTTAGGAAGTTATAATGTTTTTTACACACTTCCGATAAACATAACAAGCATAACAATATATTTGTGTATCGCTATTTTTCTTTTTAAAAAATATCATTTATTTAATGTATTTTTCTCATGGAGTATAGTTTGTTCTATAGGCGACTTAATATTTTTTAAAGATTTATATTTTGAGTTTCCACATATTCTTTATTTCTTTTATATAGCATCCAGATTATTACTTTTATATTCTTTAGTTTATTTAGTTGGAGTCAGAAAGTTTTATGTAAATTCTAGATGTATAGTAGATAATATAAAAGCATGTTCTTTATTTTTCTTATTTACTTTTTTATTAAATCAATTCACTAATGCTAATTATGATTATAGTTTTTCAAATGCTAATTTTTATAGCATATTATTATTCACATTTATTACATCTTTAATTTATTTACCTACATTAATTAAAGATAATAATAGTATTGATTTTAAATTTAAACGAAAAAATAAGTTATAAGAGTATTAAATAGTACTCTTATAACTTATTTTTTTATCTATATTATTTTTACTTTTTTTAACTATATAAGAACTTATAAAACATACCTATGAAATTAATCCTATGAAACCATACTAATTTTTCCATTTTCTAATATTTTATTTTTCCATATAAAAATTGGAATTATTAAAATCAATGCACTAGTGTTATATAAAATTTTATATTAAGTGGTTCTTCTTCTAAACCATACTTTTCTGATCTATAAAGCTTCAGGTATGTTAATAATATTGAAATAAAAAAGCACCAACCAATATATATACAAAATATTTGCTAACTAATGGTTTGTCTAAAACCAAGTCACAAAATAACGCCATTATTGCTATTACTAGTGAAAGTTTTTGATAGTCTCTAAATACACAGCATAAATAGGTGTATTCATTATATAATCTTTGCATATAGTATCACAAAACTCCTTAGGGTTAACTATATATTTCTCTAAGCTAGTATTTTTATTGCTTAAATTTATATACAAGTTATAAACCTTTTGACTTATGTCTCTTTTATGACTTTCAAGCATCTTTAAATTTCTTATATACTTTACCATACCAGTGTAAATAATAAAATTTTCATCTTTAAAACTTTTCTTACTATCCCCCATAAATTCACCCCACTGAATTTAAAATATTTATATATATTAATTATATCACATATAAACTATCTTTTTTCTTAATTTTCAGATTAATAAGCAAAAAACTTGATTTCTACATTTGTCAAAAAAAAACTCGCCACTAGGCGAGTAAACATATACTTTAGTATGTAAGAAGAAAATTTAAAATCTTAGGTTAATTTAATTATACCACAATTTACCTAGATTGTATCAACTTAAGAAAAATTAAGAAATCTTTTAAACTAGTTTTGCTAAATTATATAAAGTTCTTGCTCCTTCTCCAGTAGCCCCTTTAGATTTGTATCCACTGTCCTTAGAACTAACACTAGTTCCTGCTATATCCATATGAATCCAAGGAGTATCTCCTACAAATTCTCCTATAAATAATCCAGCAGTTATACAACCACCATCTCTACCAGGACTATTGTTTAAATCAGCTTGCTTACCTTTTAAAACTTTTTTATATTCATCAAATACTGGCATTCTCCATATTTTTTCACCTGATGTTTTTGCTGCTTCATATAATAAAGTATAGAATTCTTCATTATTAGTTAATACAGGTGTTGCAACATCTCCAAGGGCTACTACAGCGGCTCCTGTTAATGTAGCTATGTCTACAACTTTATTAACCTTTTCTTTGTTTATAGCGTAATAAACAGCATCTATCAAAGTTAATCTACCTTCTGCATCTGTATTTAAAATTTCTATTGTCTTTTTGCCCATTGAATTTATTATATCTCCTGGCTTATATGCATTTCCAGAAATTAAATTCTCACAAGCAGCTACTACAGCTATAACATTTTTATTAAGTTTAGCTTTTGCAATACCACACATAGCTCCAATTACAGCGCCTGCTCCACCCATGTCTGTTTTCATATCAACCATAGAGTTTGTAGGTTTTATAGAGTATCCCCCTGAATCATATGTTAATCCTTTTCCAACTAAGCCTAATACATCTTCACTATTTTTATCTCCAAAGTATCTCATAACTATAAGTTTAGGCTCTTTATCAGAACCTTTAGCTACTGATAAGAATGCATCCATTCCTAAATTTTCAATGTCTTGCTTACCATATATTTCGGTTTCAAAGCCAAACGTTTTACCTAATTCTATAACTTCATAAGCTAGAGTTGCTGGGTATATAACATTTGCTGGTTCATTCACTAAGCTTCTTGATACTAATGTCATTTGTGCAAGTAATTCACCTTCATTTATACTCTCTATGAAGTTTTCATTTAAGCCTAAATTTATTATTATTTCTTTATCAGTTTCATTACTTGTAATATACTTATTAAAATCATATGCCCCTAATTCAAGACCTTCTACTAAAGCTTTTACATGATCTTTATTTAAGTACTCTTCTATATTTAAAAAACTTACCTTTTTAGATTTCATTTTTTTCAATTTTCTTGATATGTCTCCACCAATATTTCTTATTTCATCCATAGATAAGTTTTCATCATTTCCTAATCCAACAAACATTACGTTTAAAAATTTATCTTCTGTATATACTTTATTTAATTCTATATTACAACAAGTAGGTTCAAATTCTTCTTTTAAAGCTTCTAAAGCCTTTTCTTTAAATTCAACTTTTTTATTACTGTCTATAAAAAATATACTTAAATCATTTTCTTGTATCAATTTTTTTTCATTTGCAATCTTTATACTCATAATATACCTCCAAATAAATTTATAATAGATACTTACCCACTTTGTAAATATCTACACTATAAATTTATTCTACATAAGCTATATTATTTCTTTCATTATATTAATAGTTTTTTGTAAACTTCCTTCAAGTTCTTTTTTCTTTTCTAAATCTAACTTATCTATTTTATCATTTACTATCTGCATAAACTTTTCTATTTCTGTATTAACTACAACTTCACCTTCTTCTGTTATACCATAGAAAGTGTTTCTTCTATCTTTAGAATCTTCTTCTCTATAAACATATCCTAACTCTACTAGCTTGTTTAAAAGTATACATAAGCTAGATGTTGAGACATATAACTCTTTACTTAAATTCTTTAACTCTATTTTTTCACGCTTTTGAATTTCAACCAAAGTAAAAAATTGTTTCTTTGTTAATACTTTACCTTTTTTATATCTATCAGTATTTGTTGCTTTAATCAAATTTTGATAATTATTCATACTTTGTATCAATAATTTTGATATTTCTTTATTTTCCATATGCTCACCTCTCCTATAATTTAAAACCCTGACAGTTTAATTTAACCCTAAAAATTAACTTGTCTTATATGTATTATACTATTGTTTTTCTAATTTTTTAAGTAACAAATGATTAAATTATAAAATATTTTTAAAACAATAAAAGCTATAGAAATTAATTAACCTTTTTCTATAGCTTTTATCCTTTATTTTAACATTCTTTTTATCCTTGTTTTCACAATCATTATTTTTAGTTTTTGAATTTTTTCTAGTATTTTAGGTGTAACACTTAATATATTATCAACCATATTTATATTATGATCTAAACTCATAAGTCTTGTTTCTCCATTTTCAACTACTACAAATGCTACTGGTTGAAGTGATATCGCACCTGCACTTCCTCCTGCAAAGTTTGAATCATCTGTGTTTTGTACTTCTTTTTTTCACCTTGTCTTTCACATTGTCCTCTTGAATACTCGCCTCCACCTATACCAAATCCTATTGTAACCTTAGATATAGGAACTACTACTGTTGTTTCTGTTCTAATTGGATCTCCAATAATAGTATTTGCATCAATAGTTGTCCTAATTGAATCAAGAGTTGTATCCATTATACTCTTTATTGAACTTGCCGATCTCATCCACTTCACACTCCTCATTATATTTTACTTTTTTATATACTTTTATATCAATATATATTTTATAAACTCCCTTAATTAAAACTACTATATCCTTCATGGTAGGTCTTATATGTAAAACACCTTTATACTTTATGAAGTTTTGAGTATAGCAGGGTGTTACTTTTAAATACATTTTTTCTGAATCAAAATAATTACTTACATTTCCATATAAAATATTTATTAAGACGTATATAAAAGAAGTAAAATTTATATTTTCACTTCCATATGATAAATTAGAATATACTTCGCTTATTTGAACTTTCTTAACAGTTCGGTATAAAGCTCGCAAATTTTCTAATTGGATCATTTGTAATTTTATTTTTTAGATTTACTTTTACTCTCCTTATTTTTTATTTTTCTTTTCTTCTTTTGGCTTACTTATAGGATAAACAGTTTTTGTTATATGGATTAAATTAAAAAAGTATCTAAGTGATACCCTTATCTCTGTATTTTTATTATCTATATCAGCTGTTACGATTACATGAATCCTACTATTTAAAATAAAAAATAGAATTGGTATTCCTACTACAATAGAAATAAATAAAATACTCATTAAATCTTTATAGTTCATATTTATATTATTTTCCATTTTTTCAAAAGTATGCAAAAATAGTAGATGATAAATAAATATTTTATATCATCTACTATTTTAAAATTTATTCGTTTTCATATTTTTCTATAGATGGCAAATCCTCTAGTTTTTCTATATTTAATAATTTTAAAAACTCATTAGTAGTTTTATAAATTATAGGTTTACCAATTCTATCTAATCTTCCCGCTTCATATATAAGGTCATTTTCAAGAAGTGTTTGTACAACCTTATCACTTTTGACCCCTCTTATTTCTTCTATTTCAACCTTTGTTATAGGTTGCTTATATGCGATAATTGTTAAAGTTTCTAAAGTTGCTTGACTTAAAGTTTTCTTTCTTTTTGGTTCTAATATATTTTTTACAAACTCTGCGTAATCTTTATTTGTACACATTTGATATTTATCTTGTAATTTAATAATTTGAATACCCCTGTTGTTTTCTTTATAATCTTCAATTAAGCTGTTTAACATTATCTCAATTTCTTTAGAAGAAAGTTCTTCGTTTATAGCATTATTCAAATCTTTTATACTTATAGGTTCGCTATATGCAAACATTATAGCTTCTATAATATTTTTTATTTCATCACGTCTCATATTAACTCTCCATATTCCTCTTTATTAAGATATCTTCAAAGAATAAGTCTTGAACAACCATTATTTCATTTGTTTTTATAAGTTCTAAAACCGATAAAAAAGTTGCTATTATTTCATCTTTTTCATATGTATCTATAAGGTTTGTAAATCTTATATTTTCTTTTCTTTCATGATATCTCTAACATAGTGCATCTTTTCTTCTACAGATATAATACGAGTTCTAACAATCTTGTTTAACTTTTCATCTTTTACTTCTTCTAATTCATCTTTTTTTACTTTTAATATATGAGGAAGTATTTTTACTATAGAATCTAGAGATATTGTTTCTAAGTCTAAATTTTCTTCAACTACTACCTCTTCTTTCTTTCTATAAAATACATCTTCTATGTAAGTAACATTACTTTTTAAATCTTCTGTAGCATTTTTAAACTTTTTATACTCCACAAGCTTTTCCATAAGTTCAAGTCTAGGATCTTCCTCTTCTTCATCATTTCTTTGCTTGTATAGTAAGTATTTAGATTTTATTTGTAAAAGCTTCGATGCCATTATTATAAATTCACTTGCTATTTCTAAATCAAATTCTTCAAGCATATCTAAGTATGCTAAATATTGTTTAGTTATCTCTATTATAGATATATCCTTTATATCTATTTTATGCTTTGCTATAAGATCATATAAAAGATCTAGAGGTCCTTCATATACCTTAAGTTGTACACTATATTTCATAAATTACCTCGGTTTTTAGTATAAATTTACCATTTAAATTATAAATGTAGCCACTATACTATATAATACATTTACTATAGGATTTAATATTATTAAATGGAAATTAGTTAATATTAAAAGTATAAATATAAATGTACTCATACTTTCATACTTATAAGCAACATCATAATATTTAAGTGGTATAAATGTAGATATTATTCCCCATCCATCAAGTGGTGGCAATGGTAATAGGTTAAATGCTGCAAATCCTATACAATACGAAACTATAGCATTAAATATAATTAATATTGCTTCAATATTAGCAAATCTCATAAGGTTTGCAAATATTATAGCAGTCAACAGGTTAAATGCTGGCCCTGCTAAAGAAACTATTAAATTCCCAACCTTATAATTTTTAAAATTATTTGGATTTACAGGAACTGGCTTTGCCCACCCGAATCTTGCAATTATAAGCATTATAAGTCCTAATGGATCCAGATGTTTTAATGGATCTAACGTCATTCTTCCGCTCATTTTTGCAGTATCATCTCCTAGAAGATGAGCTACATATGCATGTCCAAATTCATGAACAGATATAGCAACTGCTATTCCTACTGCAGTTACCAAAAACTGACTTAACATATTCATTCAATTTTCTCCTATTTTTTAAGTTTTAATATTATTATAACAATATCTATGTTTATAATCAAATTATCATTGATAAAAATCTTATACTTAAAGATTTTACTTAGATTATTTTAGTAAGCGAAAAAAAGACCTAGTTTATCTAGGCCTTTTAAAACATGTTATCTATTACTCTTTCAAACATTCTAAAGTAACTTGCTTTATTTATATCTTTTTCATTTACAAGATCAACTTTACCTACTTGATTGTTTCCTTTATAAATGTTTATAGTTCCTAATTTAGTACCTTTTTTAACTGGCATTTTTATATTTTCACAAACTTGTATCTTTTTAGTAAAATCTTTGCTTTCACCTTTTTTGATAAGAGCTGTTAAATCTTCTTTTGCAACTAAGTTAACTTTATTTTCTTCAGCTTTATCTAATTTTAGTGTAGCTATAGCATCTCCTCTAGAGCATAGTTTAACACTTTCATAGTTCGCAAATCCATAACTTAAAAGAGATGATGCATCTTTAAATCTTTCTTGCGTTGTAGGTGCACCTAAAGTTGCTGCTACTAAATGTGTCTCTCCTCTTTTAGCTGATGCAGATAAACAATATTTTGCTTCTTGAGTAAACCCTGTTTTTACACCAGTTGCTCCTTGATAGTGTTTAATCATTTTATTAGTATTAGCAAGACCTATAGATACTTGTTTTTTACCAACTACTATTTTGTCCATCCAAGTTGTCAAATATTTAGTTATTTTTCATGCTTTAATAATTCTTTAGACATTAAAGCTATATCATGTGCTGATGTATAGTGATTGTCTACTGGTAATCCGTTAGTGTTAGCAAAATGAGTATCTTTCATTCCCAATTCTTTTGCTTTATCATTCATCATACCAATAAACTCTTCTTCACTTCCTCCTATGAACTCAGCCATAGCTACACATGCATCGTTTGCAGAAGCAACTGCTATACCTTTTAGTAAATCATCAACCTTTTGAGTTTCTCCTGGTTCTAAGAAAATCTGACTTCCACCCATTTCCGATGCTCTTTCACTTATTTGAACCTGGTCATCTAACTTTATCTTTCCACTATCTAAAGCTTCAACTACAAGTAACATTGTCATTACTTTTGTAACACTTGCTGGAGGAAGTTTCTCATGTGAATTTTTTTCAAATAATATTTGTCCACTTCCTACATCCATTAGTATAGCTGATTTAGATGATAATTCCATAGATGTATTAGCTTTTTTATCATCTGCAAAAGCTGTAAAGCTAAAAGACATAAAAACCATCATAATAGCTAAAACTACACTAGTAAATCGTCTCATTAATTTCACCTCTTGATGTTTTATTTGATACTATTTTTTCACATTTTGCCTAAATTTATGCGAGTATTTTAATAAACATCAATTATAAGGTTTTTATATGGTTTTGTTTACCAAATAATTCTTTACAATTATATAGTATATGCAAGCTTCATTAAAGTTTTTTATATCCATTCCCAATATATCTTTAATTTTTTCTAGTCTATATATTAACGTATTTCTATGCAAATATATATTGTTAGATGTCTTGGATATGTTAAATCCATTTTCTATAAAAGCTATTCCAGTTTCTAAAACTAAATTATCTATCTTATCAATTAAATTATAATCAAATAAATTTTTATATATAATATCAGTTCCACATAGCTCAATCATATTATATAAAGCTAAATCAAATATATCAAAATATTTCCTATCACTATTTTCAATTGCTATGTATTTTTTAATTTTTTAGTCAAATCTAGCTTAATATCAAACTCATCTTTACTTTTAATTTCTCCTAAATTTATTATGTATGTCTTTTCATAAGATTCAGTCTCTATGATTTGAGGGGTATACTTATTTATTAAGTCTATATTATTTGTATTTAATATAAAATTTCCTTTATAGTTTACTATATTCACATCTTCATATAGAGTAGTTAAAATCTCATTTAATAAAGTCTTATTTACATTCTTTTGATATATCAAATAAAAATTTCCTTTTAAATTATTGATATTATTCTCTTCTATAAGTTCAATAACATACTTTTGATTGTCCCAAACTACAACTTGATGATTTTCTTTTAAAATGTCATTTTTATTATATTTGTATAAATTAATCTTTTTCCCCAATTGACTTTCAAAAAACTCTATTAAATCCTTCACCATCCCACCTCTTATTTTTAGTTTACTTATATATATTATAAAACAAAAGCTGAGAAACCAAAATATACTCTTAGTTTCTCAGCTTTTAAATAGTTTACTATCTTATTGCATTAGTAGTTTCTTTATCAAATAGATGAACTTTATTTTTATCTAGAGCTAATTTTAAATTCTGACCGTATTTAACATTGTATCTTGAATCAAATCTTGAAGTTATACTCTTACCTCCAACAGTTAAGTATGCATATACTTCTGCCCCCATAAGCTCACTTATTTCTACTGTAGCATTAAATATTGTATCTTGGCTGTTATCTATAAATATATCTTCTATATGAATGTCTTCTGGTCTTATTCCTAATACAACTTCTTTACCTATATAACCATTTTTCTTTAATATATCCGCTTTTGTTTTGTCTAACGCTACTTTAAGATCTTTAGCATTTGCGAAAACAACATCATTTTCTTCAGATATATTACAATCTATTAAGTTCATTTGAGGAGCTCCTATAAATCCTGCAACGAACATATTATCTGGATTATCATATACGTGTTGTGGAGTATCTATTTGTTGAATAACTCCATCTTTCATTATAACTATTCTATCCGCCATAGTCATAGCTTCTACTTGGTCATGTGTTACATATATAAATGTTGTTCCAAGTTTTTTGTGTAATTTTGTAATTTCAGTTCTCATTGCAGTTCTAAGCTTAGCATCTAAGTTTGATAATGGTTCATCCATTAAGAACACCTTAGGATTTCTTACTATCGCTCTTCCTAGCGCAACCCTTTGTCTTTGTCCACCTGATAATGCCTTTGGTTTCCTATCTAAAACTTTTTCTAAGTCTAGTATTCTTGCAGCTTCTCTAACTTTAGCATCTATTTCAGATTTTGGCATCTTTCTTAGTTTAAGCGCAAATGCCATATTCTCATATACGCTTAGATGCGGATATAGTGCATAGTTTTGGAAAACCATAGCTATATCTCTATCTTTTGGTGCCACATCGTTTACTATTTTATTTCCTATATATAACTCCCCTGATGATATTTCTTCAAGACCTGCTATCATTCTAAGTGTTGTAGACTTTCCACAGCCAGATGGCCCTACTAAAACAACAAATTCTTTGTCTTCTATATCTATATTTACATCTTTTACTGCTTCATAACCATTATCATATGACTTACCTATATTTTTTAAAATTACCTCTGCCATTTTTAATCTCCCCCAAACCATATTTAATATAGTTTAAGTATATATTAAAAACGTTTCATATATATGGTCAGATTGCCTGAATAATTTCGTTCAATTTGTACAAGAAGACCTATTTATTCGTAATCTTCATATACTGCAGATGCTAAAATTTTATTTATTTTATCCATCATGGTTGTAAATTTTTGTTCACATTCTAAATAACTTTTTAAATCTTTATTAGCAGATATTTGTTTCCTTAAATCTTGTGATATCTTTAATGTTTTACTATCTAATTTTACTCCTCTTAATTTTTTAGATCTTATATCCATTTCAATTTTTTTATGATTATTAAAGTTAATTCATAGTTTGGATTAGATCTTATAACTTTCATATACTTTCTAAATTCCTTATACTCTTTACTGTCCTTTATATCACTCGCAAGTTTTGTAGTACTTTCATATACCCCCATACTTTTCCTCCTAAAAAAAAGATTGAATATAATATATTATATTCAATCTTTCTGTTTTATACCTCCATTATAATAGGAAGTATCATAGGATTTCTCTTAGTTCTTTGATATAAGTACTCTTTTAAGTTATCCTTTATATTATTTTTTAAGTAAGCCCATTCTTTTATATGACTTTGTTCACAAGCTATTAAAACATTCTTTATAACAGTTTTAGCTCCATCCATTAAGTCCTCAGATTCTCTTACATATACAAATCCTCTAGATATTATGTCTGGCCCTGCTAAAACTTTTCCATCTTCTTTAGATATTGTAACTACAACTATCATTAATCCATCTTCTGATAAATGCTTTCTATCTCTTAAAACTATGTTTCCTACATCTCCAACTCCAAGTCCATCAACTAATACATTTCCAGTTGGTACATGTGAAGCAACTTTTGCTGAAGTTTTATCTAATTCTAAAACTTCACCTGTTTTCATTACAAATATATTTTGACTTGGCATCCCTAAATCTTCTGCTACCTCTGCATGTTTCTTTAACATTCTGAACTCACCATGAGCAGGCATGAAGAACTTAGGAGCTACTAATCTATGCATTAATTTTAATTCTTCTTGTCTAGCATGACCTGAAACGTGTATATCAGCTGCATCATCATAAACAACTTCTGCACCTTTTTCAAATAAACAGTTTACAACTTTAGAAATAAGTTTTTCATTCCCTGGTATTGGATGTGCTGATATTATTACTAAATCACCTTGTCTTATTTCTACTTTTTTATGTTCAGCTGATGCCATTCTAGCAAGTGCTGACATAGGTTCTCCTTGAGATCCAGTTGTTATTATAACTAATTCATTATCTTCATATCTATGAATATCATTTAAATCTATTATCATTTCATCATCTATGTCTATATAGCCTAATTCTCTTGCTACACCCATAACGTTAACCATAGATCTTCCTGATACAGCAACTTTTCTTCCAAATTTTTGAGCAGCATTAACAATTTGTTGTAATCTGTGTATATTAGAAGCAAATGTTGCAACTATTATTCTGCTGTTGTTAGCCTTTGCAAATAATCCATCAAGTCCTGTTCCTACAGTTCTTTCTGATGGGTTATATCCTGGTCTTTCAATGTTTGTACTATCAGCAAGCATTAATAATACGCCTTTTTTGCTTAATTCACATATTCTTTGAAAATCCATTACTTCTCCATCTATAGGAGTTAGGTCTATTTTGAAGTCCCCTGTATGGAATATTATTCCTTGATCAGTATGAACTGCTATTGCACAAGCATCTGGTATACTATGATTTACTTTTAAAAACTCTACTTCAAAGTTTTTAAGGTTTATAACTTGACCTGGAGTTATAACATTTAAATTTACATTATTTAATTTATGCTCTTTTAATTTTACTTGTATAAGCCCTACCGTTAATTTAGAAGCATATACTGGAACATTTATCTTTTTTAATACATATGGTAATGCTCCGATATGGTCCTCATGACCATGAGTTATAAATATTCCCTTAACTCTGTCCTTATTCTTCACTAAGTAAGTTACATCTGGTATAACTATATCTACCCCTAGCATCTCTTCTTCTGGAAAACTTAACCCTGAATCTATAACGATAATCTCATCTTTATATTCAATAACAGTCATGTTTTTTCCGATTTCGTTTAGCCCTCCCAGAGCCATAACTTTAATTTTATTCAAACTCTTTTTGAACAATTGCATCATCTCCTTTTGTCCTAACTTTTCGCACTTTTTAAATCTCACTTTTTAAACGTTCCTTAACGAACATACAAATAATATCAAATCACGCACTCTTTACCAGTTATTATAATTGTATCACAAGTTGAACTATATTTTAAGATATATTTAAAATACATTTACCGTATTGTTTTGACAAACTATAATTATTTTGCTATTCTCAAAATATAATATTTTCGGGAGGTTATAATGCGTGGCAAAACTCATTTCACTATAGGTATATTGGCGTCTTTACAAGCTTCTATCATATTTAACAAACCAATTTCTCTAATGAATATTGGAATCTGTTCATTATTTTCAATCTTACCTGATTTAGACACGTCAAACTCCGTTATATCTAATACAATTTTAAATCATAATACATCTAAAAAGATTTATAAGATTATTGTTTATACATTAGATATATTAATTTTTTTTAATATCTTTAAAAATAAATGGAAATTTTTTCATAAGTTCAGTTATAACATTTATATCAATAATAGTATTAGAATCTAAAATTAATCATGGCTTTTTAAGAAAGTTATTTTTATCTCTAATATTTATACTTTTGTCAATTTGTATATATTTAGCTAATGGTAAATTTTATTTTATTCTATTTAATATAGTTTTAGCTTCTTTTCCTTGGTTAAAACATAGAAAATTATCACATAGTATTTTAGCAATATTAATCATAAGTTTTTTACTTAAACAAATTGAGTTATTAACTAATATATCCAATTTGTGCTTTTTTGGAACTATTGGATATGCATCTCATTTATTTTTAGGAGATTTGTTTACAAAATCAGGAATACCACTTTTTTATCCTATTAGTGAAAAGAAATTTTCTCTTGGATTTTTAAGAGTTGGAGGGCGTTTAAGCAATATATTAGAAATTCTATTTATATTAATACTAATATTATGTATTTTGTTAACTCTATCAAAATTTTAAGCCCCAATAAGGGGCTTATCTTTACTTACAGGATTCGCATAAACCATAAAATTTAAGATCGTGGTCTATTATGCTAAAATTATATAATTTTGTATTTCCAGTTCTATAGAATCTAGTAAATCTTCTTTTACCTCTATTATCTTCCCACAGTTTTTACATATTAAATGATGATGATTGTGTGCATCAGAGTCATCTAAATCAATTTCATATCTTATGCATCCATCATCTAAGTTTAATTTAGAAATTGCACCAACTTCATCTAGTAATTGCATTGTTCTATAAACTGTAGCAAGTCCTATTTCTGGACAATCAACTCTTACTAGGTCATATATTTCTTCACTACTTAAATGTTCATCCTTATGCTTTAGTAACGTCTCTACAATAGCTCTTCTTTGAGGAGTTATTTTAAATCCCGTTTCCTTTAACTTTTCCTTTAATATATCCATTTGATTCATTTTACATTTACCGCCTTCATTTTCAAATGATAATCTTTATTAATTATTGTACTCCATTATTCTCCTTTTGTCAATATACCAACGAATTTACACTTAGATTAATTAAATAAAAGCAAAGGTTTTAAACCTTTACTTTTATAATAATACCCAAAGTTGAGAAGTTTTAAATAAATTTTATTTATTATAGATAAAATTATTTAAAACTTTTAAATTTTCTGTCTTATCCCATTTAACTACAAAACTATTATCTTTTTTAAGTCTCCCAGACTCTCTATATTCTGCAACAGGAAATTCCATTTGATTCAATTCATAATTATATAATTCTTTAGATGTCATAGCTATTGTAAGAAGTTTAGATATCGGTAAATTTACATCTACATAAGGCATCATTTCTTTTATAACCTTTGGATAACTACTTACAGGAAGCTCCACCAATTTATTAGCTATACTTTTTAATACATCCCTTTGTCTTTTATCTCTTTCATATATACTATCAATTTGTCTTATCCTAGCATAAGCTAATGCTTGATATCCATTTAATAACTGTTTACCTTCAAATCTTATAAATTGTGGCTCTTCTCCTTTATCTTTTGCTACTTTAAAAGAGTTTACTATTATATCATTTAAATGCTCTATTTCATTTTTATGAATATCTACTTCGACACCACCCAATGTATCAACTAAATCTATAAAAGAATTAAAGTTTACCGCTACATATCCATCTAGATTTATTTTTAAATTTTTCTCTATAGTCTCTAGTAACAACTTAGATTTTCCATATGCATATGCATGAGTTAATTTTTCATATCCATGTCCAGGAATATTTACTAGTGTATCTCTTGCCAATGATGTTAGCTTTAAATTTTTATTATCTTTATCTATGGTAAGAATTATCATTGAATCCGATCTTCCTACCTTGTCAAAACCACTTGAGTCACTTCCTATTAGCAATATATTAGATACATTGTTATTTTTTCTTGACTGTTTTTATCTAAGTTTTCTTGCTGTACATTACTTTTGCTATAATTAACCTTAGCTTTTTCTATAGATTTACTATAATTATTTAATGCATATATATTACTTAAAGTAGATGCAATTATAACAATAGCACTCAATACTACACAATATTTTTTAAATTTATTCATATTTCATTGCCCCTTATACTTTCATTAACTTTATTTTATCCATATAAATAAATTTAAATCTTAATTTATAAAATTTTATATTATCTTATAAATTAGGTAATACGTCAAATATCATAGTTTTTATAGTTGCAAAAAACTCTCTTGCATAATAAACCGGTACAAACTTACTTATAGATTTACTAGTGTAAAAATTAACATTTCCATACCCATTTACTTTGGCTAGTATAAAACTCCTAAAGCTGTGAAAATCAGTAGTGACCACCTTTACATTAAGATTTTTTATATCTTTATTGCTGTTTTTTTCTATTTTTTCTTTACTGTATTTAAAGTTTTCATATGTATTTGTAGACTTATCTTCTAGTATTATTTTATTTTTGTTTACACCATGTTCTACTAAATAATTTTCCATAGCTTTTGCCTCTGAAAGTTTTTCATCACTTCCTTGACCTCCAGATACAACAATATAACAATCATCTTTACTCTCATCTAAATATTGAATAGCTTTATCAAGTCGCCCTCTTAATGTTAAACTTGGCGTAGTATTTTTAACTGATGCACCTAGTACAATCAAATAATCACATTTGTCTTCTACATTGTTTTTCGGGAAAAATATTAATATAGCTTCTACTATTAAAAATATAGATAGAATTATAGTTAAAAATATTTTAATTACTTTTTTTAGCTTTTCATTAATATGTATTTTATTTTTTATAAAATGATATATTATAAGTAAAATACCTATAACTAAAAAGAAACCTTCAAAGGCCATTCCTCCATAAAACAATTCTAGGTAAATAAAATAACATATACCTAGCATACCTACTAATATATCTATGTATTTAATCATTCAGTTCCTCCTATGTAACATTCACTTCGCTTAAAGCGTAAAAAGGGAGCACCTTGAAGGATACTCCCATTTATAAACTATACAATTTTAATATTAACTATTCTTCGTCGAAGTTTAATCCTTCTTCTTCCATTAAAGTGTTGTATACAGCTACAACTGTTTCATACTCTTCATCATTTTCAAGTGGAGTTAATATATCTCCCTCTTCATCTGTATCAATTCTAAATATTAAAGCTTCTTCAGCCTCATTATCTTCTAAAGGCATAAGTATAGCATACTCTTTTCCTTCTGCTTCTAAAGTTAATATTATTTCAAATTGTATTTCATTTCCATCTTGGTCTATTAAGTTTACTATGTTTTCTTGCATTTATATCACCTCAAATTTTAATTATTTAAATATATTATAACTTATATCAATGTTATTTTACATAGATTTTACAAAATTCTTTTACTATCTAAATAACCTTGTAAAATTATTACTGCTGCAAGCATATCGATTACTTTTTTCTTTTTCTCTTCTAACGTCAGCTTCTATTAAAGATCTTTCTGCTGCAACTGTAGATAATCTCTCATCCCAGTATTCTATTTTTATACCCGTTTCTTGTTCTAATAACTCACAAAACTTTATAACTTTTTCACCTTGTGGTCCTAATGTTCCATTCATATTTTTAGGAAGTCCTGAAACTATTTTATTAACTTGTCTTTCTTTTATAATAGCTTTTAATTCCTCTATATCTTTTTTCTTTCCAACTCTTCTTACAGTCTTAACTCCTTGTGCCGTAATTCCCATAAGGTCACTAACTGCAACTCCTATAGTTTTATCTCCTACGTCAAGACCCATTATTCTTCCGTCTAATATCATTTAATTCTCCTCGGTCAACCAAATTTAATAATTATTCACTGTATGTATATACTATATTCTTATTGTACTCTAATTTCAACACATTATGTACAGAAAAAATTAACCTAGATATTATTTTTTAATATCTAGGTTAATATTATACTACTCTTTATCAAAAATCATCATATTTACGCTCATAACCAATATTGGTATTAATATATAAATAGATGCTGTTCCAGCCGCAACAATTCCTGAATCATTAAAAATTAAAGTAACTATACACCCTACTGTTGTTGCTACAAATCCCTTAAATATATAAGGATATTTTTCTGACAACTTTTTAAAATGATTAGCAGGTTTAAAAATAAACTTAGTCATATATCCAGCAACTACTAAAGCTACAACAATTAATATATTGCTAGTTGCAATATCTACATTCATTTGTATCTTTCTAGTAAATGTTTGAATTATAGCAATTGGCCCATTTACAGATATCTGATTTACAAATCCAGATAAATGAGACTGGCTTTTAGACACTACATCTAATGCAGCAAATATACAAACAATCATTACTGGCACAAGTGATAGCAATATGCTCTTTTTAAGATCCATCCTAACATCAAACGCAAGTAATAAAAATAATGTATATGCCACAGATTCTGATATTGCTCCTCCAACATTTGCTCCCATTGATGGATAAGCACTAGTTATAAGTATAATTAGAGATGCTACAACTATAACCCATTTAGGTATTTTTTTGTAGTTCACTAATACTGACATTGCAAATATAGCACATCCTATAGTTATACCTTCATATTCATTTCCAACCCCATAGTATCTAGCACCTATTATAGCATCATAACTCATTATGTTATTTTGCATTAAGTGTGTTCCAAATATAGAATCAACTACTATTACTATAATAGTAAGTATAGAGAAAAATGCCATATACTTAATATCATCCTTAAAGAAAATTTTACCTATTAAATATAACACTAATAAGGTCCCAAATATTCCTAAGGTTATACTAGCTGGAGTTGCAAAATTAAAAATAGGCGAAACTATAAACGCTAAAGGTATAACTACCCCTAGTTTTATAAATTCTTTTAATATTCTAAAAACTAATTCTTTTTTAGGTAGTTTTTTCCTAAAGAAAATTAATAGTACCGTGCATATAATCCATGCTACTGCAACTATTCCCACAGTAGTGTTTACAATAGGAGTTCTCACGCCTAGCATAGATACCATTTTATCAAATTCATGATTGATAAAACTTATATTATCTTCTTTATTAACTTCCTCAAATGCTCTTCCTACCATTTTTCATTTTTTAGATCAAACTTAGAAAGTATATCTACTCCTATATCTAAGTTTCCAACTACACCTTCTCTTCTTGTTGTAGCAGATTTTAAAACTCCCTTTTGAGATCCTTCAAATTTAATTACAGGAGATAGCCTTTTTTGATTTTTATAATCTTCTTTACTTGGAAAAGCTGACATTATATAAATCGTATCATTCTCATCAACCATTTTAAAAACTTCTTGTAAATAATCATCTATATTTTTATAAATATTTTTTTTCATATTATTGTAAGTTTTATCATTTAAATAGTTTTTGTAATCATCTAATCTATACGTATCTCCAAGTTCCACAAATAAAACATCACTATTATCATAAAACTTTTTAGTTTCACTTTTTAGTTTGTTGTAATCTGTTCTTATTCCATAGGGCATAGTGTTGTCTTTGATATTTATGTTGTCTACATTACCATCGTCAACTCTACCTATGTTATCCATAGCCATTAATGCTATGTTTCTATTTTTTATTAGTTCTCCATTATTAACTCTATCTGCGTTACCTATAACAGATGCCCTTAATTTATGATTTGATAAAGTCTGTCCTAACGATCCAAGTACAGAACCATAAGAACCATTCTCTAAGTTCTCACTTAGAGAATGGTTTATTGTCATATCATTTATTTTCTTGGGATTGTGTCCTGTTTCAGCTTTATACGCCTTTGCATTACCTTTATTAACTTCTTCAAAGTTAATTAGGCTCTGGTTTGGCAAGGTAACTTTTCCTCCAGCACCTACAGCTGCATATGACCTTCTGTCATCTGTTCCTCTGTCACCTCTAATATTCATAAGCCCTATATAGCCTTCTTTTTCCATCTTTTTAGATAGAGAATCTATACTTAGCATGTCTTCAAGGCCAGTTCTATTTAAATCAATTACTATTGCCTTGCCTTTATCATCAGCAAAACAAATGCTAGGAACAGAACTTATAAGTATCATTAAAATTGTTAATAAGGATACAATCTTTTTTTTCATAAGATTGACCTACTTTCTATTGTTCAAATAATAAGTGATAACCTCTTCTAATATTTCATCTCTTTCAAATTTCTTCATTATCCCTCTAGCATTATTGTGACTTGTTATATAACTAGAATCTCCTGAAAGTATATATCCTATAATTTGATTTATTGGGTTATATCCTTTCTCTTGAAGTGAATCATAAACTAAGTCGATAGCCTCACTAACACTCATTTGTTCAGATGTTATACCTTCGAATTTCATTGTATAATCCATATTTTCATTCATACTACAACACCCCTATCTTTAATATTTATTTAAATTTATTATTTCACTTGAGTTTTTAAAACCTCTTTTGCATGATTTAACGCTTCGTCAACCTTAGCTACATCTGGAGCTCCAGCTTGTGCCATATTAGGTCTTCCTCCACCTTTTCCTCCTGCTACTTGAGCTACTTCTCTAACTATATTTCCAGCGTGAACACCTTTTTCAAGTACATCTTTAGTAGCTGTAGCAACAAAGTTTATTTTTCCTCCTGCTACATTTCCTAATACTACTACTCCAGAAGCTAACTTGTCTCTTAAAGTATCTGCAGTGTTTCTAAGTGTATCCATATCCATGTCTTCAAACTTAGCTGTTACTATATTTACTCCATTTATATCTGTCTTAGAGTCTAATATAGAATCTGCAGATTGTAAGCTCATTTTTGCTTTTACTTCATTTAATTCTTTAGCTAATGACTTGTTTTCGTCTAATAAGTTAGTTACTCTTGCTACTAAATTATCTTCTTTAGCTTTAACAGATGTACACACTTCATTTATTAAATCTTGCTTGTTATTTAAGAAGTAATATACTTCTTTACCAGTTATAGCTTCTATTCTTCTTACTCCTGCTGCAACTCCACCTTCAGAAAGTATCTTAAACATACCTATTTGAGAAGTATTTGTTAAGTGAGTACCTCCACATAATTCCATAGAGAATTCTCCCATTGAAACAACTCTTACTTCATCACCATATTTTTCTCCGAATAATGCTGTTGCACCTTTTTGACCAGCTTCTGTCATACTCATAGTTTCACAAGTTATATCTAATGCTTCAAATATAATATTGTTTACTTTTTCTTCAATAAGCTTTAACTCATCTTTTGATATAGATTCAAAGTGAGTTACGTCAAATCTTAATCTTTCTGGAGTAACAAGTGATCCAGCTTGGTTTACGTGATCTCCTAAAACTTCTTTTAATACTTTATGAAGAACATGTGTAGCACTGTGGTTTCTTGCTGAAGCTAATCTAACTTCTTTATTAACCTTAGTATATACTACATCTTCAAGTTTTATAATTCCTGATTTAACAATACATATATGCTTTATAGTGTTATTTGGACCTTTTTTAGTATCTAAAACTTCTACTACTAAATCTTCATTTTTATTAACTAAAAGACCTTTGTCTCCAACTTGTCCTCCACCTTCTGCATAAAATGCAGTTTTATCAAGAACTATTACAACTTCATCACCAACACTAGCTGAGTCTACTAATTCATTATTTTTAGCTATTCCCTTAACAGTTGATTCTATAGATAGAATATCATATCCTTCAAAGTTTGTAACTATATCTTTATCTAATTTAGCTATAGCATCTTCTTTCCATGCTTCTGCATCCATATTTCCTCTTGCATCTCTAGCTGTTTGTCTTTGTTTTTCCATTTCAGCTTTGAAGCCTTCTTCATCTATTTCTAAATGTTCTTCTTCTAATATTTCTTTTGTTAAGTCAACTGGGAATCCATAAGTATCATATAATCTAAATGCGTTCTCTCCACTTAAAGTTTTCTCATTTTTAGCTTTTAACTCTTCTATATACGAAGATAATATTTCATTACCTTTGTCTATAGTTTCATTAAACTTTTCTTCTTCTATTCTTATAACTTTTTTAATGTAGTCAGCTTTTTCAACTAACTCTGGATAAGCTTCTCCACTTACAGATATAACTTCATCAACTAAGTTGTATAAGAATGGGTCTTTCATTCCAAGTAATTTACCATTACGAGCAGCTCTTCTTAATAATCTTCTTAAAACATAACCTCTACCTTCATTTGATGGTAGTACTCCATCCGCAACTAAGAAACTTACACTTCTTATATGGTCAGTTATTATTCTTATAGATTTATCAGTTTTATATTCTTTTCCATAAGTTGAATTTGTCATTTTCTCAACGGCATTTAATATTTGCTTTATAGTATCTACATCAAATATAGTATCTACGCCTTGCATTATACATGCAATTCTTTCAAGACCCATACCTGTATCTATGTTTTTGTTCTCTAATGGGTTATAGTTTCCTTCTTCATCTTTGTTAAATTGAGAGAAAACATGGTTCCAGAATTCTAAATATCTATCACAATCACATCCTGGTTTACAATCTGGATTATCACATCCATACTCTTCACCTCTATCAAAGTGAATTTCTGAACAAGGTCCACAAGCACCAGTTCCTATTTCCCAGAAGTTATCTTCTTTCCCAAGTCTTACTATTCTTTCTTTTGGTATACCTATTTCTTTTTCCCATATTTCGAAAGCTTCGTCATCTTCAAAGTATACACTTACCCATACTTTATCTTGAGGTATGTTTAAATGTTCTGTAACAAACTCCCATCCCCATTTTAAAGTTTCTTCTTTAAAGTAATCTCCAAAAGAGAAGTTTCCAAGCATTTCAAATAATGTAGCATGTCTAGCTGTAACCCCTACATTTTCTATATCACCTGTTCTTACACACTTTTGACAAGTAGTCATTCTCTTACTTGGTGGAATCTCTGTTCCTGAAAAATAATTTTTAAGAGGTGCCATACCTGCATTTATTAATAATAAACTTTTATCATTATGTGGCACTAATGAATAACTTGGTTGAACTAAGTGTCCTTTTGATTCAAAGAATTTTAAAAATTTACTTCTTATTTCGTTTAATCCCATTTTTGCATTTTAAATTTCCTCCTTAAATTTGCTACTTTTCTATGAATTAAAAAATCCCCGCCTCTATAATACTATAGGGGCGAGGATATATCTCGCGGTACCACCCTAATTACTGTAAAAAATCTACAGTATCTTCGGAAAACCTTAAGTTATAACGGAACTACCGTCAACTCCTACTTAGTTTCAAAGTTGATACTCCAAGACTGCTTCAATTAATCTATCATAAGGGCTTTCACCTATTCCCTCTCTCTGTAATGCATCAATTAATTTACTATTTCTTTTCACTGTATTTAAAATTATTTTATTTCTATATGATTAATAGTTATATTACTAAATTTTATAAAAATAATCAATAGTTTTTTATTATAGGCTTTTTTCTATTATTCCTCCACCTACAACTTTTTCTCCATCATACATAACAACTGATTGACCTTTAGTTATGGCTCTTTGGGGTTGATCAAATACTATTTTAACTGTATTTTCTCCGATTTTACTTACTGTCGCATCTGATGGTCTCGCTGAATATCTAACTTTAGCTTGTACTCTTAGAGGTTCTTTTATATCATCTATTGAGATTAAATTTACATCCTTAGCTATTAATGCATTTGAGAATATATCTTCATTATCACCTAATACAACTGTATTTTTAACTGGATCTATATCTACAACAAACATAGGCTTTCCAAATGCAATTCCTAGACCTTTTCTTTGACCTATAGTGTAGTTTATTATTCCCTTATGCTTTCCTAATACGTTACCATTAGTATCTACGAAAAATCCTGGATCAATTCTTTTTTTAGAATGTTTTTGAACATATCCCGCATAGTCATTATCTTTTACAAAACATATTTCTTGACTATCTGGTTTATTATGAACCTCTATTCCTATTTCTTTTGCAATTTCTCTTACTTTATCTTTTTCATACTCACCTATAGGAAGTAAAGTATGTTCTAATTGCTCTTGAGTTAAATTGTATAATGCATAGGTTTGGTCTTTTTTATCCGTAACAGACTTTTTAAGTAAGTATCTACCTGTCTCTTCATCTTTTTCTATTTTAGCATAGTGACCTGTAGCTACATAATCACACCCTATTTGACGAGCTTTATTAAAGAAATCATCAAATTTTATATGCTTATTACAAGCTATACAAGGATTTGGAGTTCTTCCGTTTAAATATTCATCTATAAATGGATCTATTACCTTTTCTTTAAATACATCGCTAAAG
The DNA here is from genome assembly GCF_025671395.1 of Paraclostridium sp. AKS73. Taxonomy (NCBI): domain Bacteria; kingdom Bacillati; phylum Bacillota; class Clostridia; order Peptostreptococcales; family Peptostreptococcaceae; genus Paraclostridium; species Paraclostridium sp. AKS73. The sequence goes on from NZ_JAIXHU010000002.1 coordinate 29,245, forward strand.
TTTAATACGTAAAAAGGTATACCTATTCTATCAGCAACTTTTCTTGCATCTTCAACTGCTGATAATGAACAACATCCACCTTCATTTTCTATAAGTTCATCATCTTCGTCTTGCCATAATTTCATAGTAACACCTATTACATCATATCCTTGTTCTTTTAAAAGATATGCTGCAACAGAACTATCTACTCCACCACTCATACCGATCATTACTCTTTTTTCATTTTATCACCTCGTTCTTTATATTATATATACTTTGATATATTTTTTAAAGTATTAACTTATAGGTTGTCCATTAAATCATTTGCTTTTTTATATAAATTATGATTTTTTATAAATTCTCTATAAGTTTTTATAAACCAAATTCCAAATACTAAAACTACTATATATATAGGCCAAACCACTATACTTATTACTGCAAATATAATGCTAATTATAACCCCAATCATTCCTATTATTATTTTTGTATCCATTATTTGAATAAAGTCAGGAAAATAGCTTATACTAAACCAACTCATCGAGCTTAAGATTAACATTCCAAATATCATTATACCCGTAAAAACAACTGGAGGAACTATAAGTACTTTTGAAATTATTTCCAAAGGTTTCTCTAGTACTTTTCTTAATGCCCAGTTTTTACTTGTATTAACATATTTTTTAAGTTTTTTATTTATATAATTTAAAAATTGCGTTTTATCCATTTCATTGCTCCTTTTAAAATACACACTACTATGTTTTACATAATAGTATACCATAAAACAATTAAGATGTCTTTAAATGATATATCCATATTAATTCACTTATATAGTAGTCATATTGTTAAATAATCCTCTTATAAAGTTCGTGTTTATGTTTAAAATTTTCTAAATTTGGTATCAATAATAATAAACTTATTAAAAAGGAGGTGCTTCAATTACTATGGATTTTAAAAACATAAATACTTTGCCTACTTATAGTGACGATAGGATTTGCGTCTTACTTTATAACTTTAATTCAAAAGATTTAAGTATGTTGAAAAATATATGCAACCTAATAGGCCTAAAAGACCAAATAGTCCTTGTGCCTAAGAATGCTACAACTTTAGTAAAAGATATTTTAAATAATAATATAGATGAAAGTTGCGAAGATGGATTAAAGCATAACGCCGTTATATTTAATAATGTAGACCATGTTAAAATTCACTCTTTTATGGAAGCTCTTAAAAAATTTAGGATACAAAGACCTTTAATTGCTGTAGTTACTGAAACTTCCATTGACTGGGAATTAAATACTGTAATACAAAACTTAATTGAAGAAAGAGAAGCCTTAAAGTCAGGGAAAACTCTTAATCACTAAATTTAAAAAGCGCCCCGCAACAAATGCTACCGGGTGCTTTTTGTTTTATTTAAAATTGTCCTAAGTCATTTTTAACTTCATCGGTGCATAGAAAAATGCAAGTGCCGAAATTATCCAAAAGCTAATATTAAACTTTATAACTAATGAAGCTAAAAATGTCATTCCCATTATATTCAATGCCATTATAGACTTTGTTTTTTGATAAGTATAAAGTCTTAAATATGCATATGCATCTCTTATTAAAAAATAATAAACAATATACTTTATAGTTTCAGTTATAGTAAGTAAATATACAAATTTTATATCAACACCTAATATATTTTTCAACTGAATTACAAACAAATATGCTAATCCAAAATATACAGTAGATTTAGAACAATATATGTAATTTGCATACTGCCTAATATTTTTCAAAATGTGTAATTTTCGTTTACCCTCTTCATTCAAAGACTTAATTCTATCTCCAATAAATAAGCTTGCAAAATAAGTCATTATAATAGTTCCAAGAGGAAGTGTAGCTATAAACATATAAAATAACACTTCTTTAAACCCATCACTTACAGGCCAAGGTGCTAACATAGTTTTATAATCTTTTATAAAACTAAATCCAATTAATTTAGAAAACCACACATCTATCATAACCATTATAAAGCAAGATACTATACTCAAATAAAATAAATCATCAAAGATTTTAGTCTTTTTAGTTATAACATAACCACACATAATTCCAATGATCATACTTTGACTCATACAAATTGCCGATCCTATATTACCCATTACCAATCCCACAATTAACAAACAAGTTACCATTGCAAGTATTGTAAATTTAAAATCGCATCTTAAATATATAATTGCTATAAAAATCGGAACTATTATGTCTATGTAAAGTCCATATAAAAGTCCTGTAGATATTGCAAATATACTACAAACTATGAAAAGTGAAGACATTATAGCTGCCTCAGTCATCTTTTTTATTTCCATATACAGCCTTCTTTCTATACAAAATTCACTTATATGATTTTTCCAAGGATATAAAAAATATATTAGTTAACCAAGTTTATAAGTGATTTAAAATATACACATTGATACATTATAACATAGACCTTAATAAAATTGTTTATACATTAAAATAACTACAATCTAGTTTTTACCAAGATTGTAGCTACTTTTAAATTTAATATTGCTCTTTTTTAATAAATAAAAAAGGATTAACTCTAATAGCATTGCTATATAAAACGGATAAAACTTTTTTAGATATTCTAAATAAAAAACCCACTGTATGACAATATTTTCGTATACTCTTAATATGTCATTTTCTAAGTGTTTTTTACTAACTTCTTCTAAAGTATTACTTTCAAAGAATAAAATTTCATCTCTTAAATGTATTATGGACATTATTAAATCTGTAAAAGTTTGATTTTGCAATAAATTCTCATTGCTTATTAAATTAATAAGTAAATTATTATTTTCTACTAATAAGTTCTTTATAGAATTTAAATCTATTTCATCTATTTCTATATTATAATCATGATTAGTTAGTGTAGTTCTAACATATTTAAGATCCTCAAAGTTAAAATTAAAGTCACTTGTATTTTTATCTGATACGATTATATAATGCATTAATTTTCCGCCAATCTCAGTGAAAAATATTCCTATTAGCATATTCAGCTTTTCTATTCTCTCTTTTTTAGATCTATGATCAATTAACTTCTCAAGAATTATAGTAACAACTAAACTATTTATAGGTATAAAACATAAATTCATTATAGAATAGTATGCAGTGTTTAAAGCTTGTCCAAACACCATAAAGTGGATAGTAAACATAATTACAGATAAAGATATTAATATAAAAGATATAAATAAATAGTATTTAATTTTTTTCATAAGCACTCCCCTTAATATTTTTACACATTTACTAATTATAGCATACGTTAATTACATTAAATTTCCTTAATTTTATATTTATATAATTAATTATTTCCTTTTAATATAAGGTACTTTAAAAAACTTACTTTATATTCATTCAAAAAATATACTTTTTAAGTGATTTCACCTTTTTCACACGTGTTTAATAAAATAGTTATGTACTTTTAAATTATATAAGTTGCATGATTCGATAAATATTTCTTATTTATTAAGGAGTTTTTATAATGATATTTAAAATTAAAGTAAATTAGTCTATAATCTTTAATATAAAAAGAATTAAGGGGGATTTTTCAGTTATGCTTAAAAAAATTAATAAGATTTTAGTAGCCAATCGTGGCGAAATTGCAATTAGAATATTTAGAGCTTGCTCTGAATTAGGTATAAAAAGCGTTGGGATATATAGCAAAGAAGATAAATATTCTTTATTTAGAACTAAAGCTGATGAATCATATTTAATAGGAGAAGATAAAGGTCCTATTGATGCTTATTTAGATATAGATGGCATAATTGAATTGGCTAAAAGTAAAAATGTAGATGCAATTCATCCTGGATATGGTTTTTTATCTGAGAATCCAGAGTTCGTAAAAAAATGTGAAGAAAACGGAATAATATTTATAGGTCCATCTGCTGAAATAATGAATATGATGGGAGATAAAATTAACTCAAAACAAATAGCTAAACAAGCTGATGTTCCCACTATTCCAGGTGTAGATGAGTCAATTAAAAGCATAGAAAAAGCTAAAGAAATAGCTAATAAAATTGGTTATCCTATAATGCTTAAAGCTTCTAATGGCGGTGGCGGAAGAGGTATGCGAATTGTATACAGTGAAGATAGCTTAAATATAGAATACGAAACTGCATGTAGTGAATCAAGAAAAGCCTTTGGGGAGGATATTATATTTATAGAAAAATATATACCTAACCCAAAACATATAGAAGTTCAAATACTTGGAGATAAGTTTGGAAATATAGTTCATTTATATGAAAGAGATTGTTCAGTTCAAAGAAGACATCAAAAAATAATAGAATATGCTCCAGCCTTTTCTCTATCTGATAAACTTAGAGAACAAATATGTACTAATGCTGTAAAAATAGCTAAACATGTAGGCTATGTAAATGCAGGTACATTAGAGTTTTTAGTTGATGAAAATGAAAACTTCTACTTTATTGAAATGAATCCAAGAGTTCAAGTTGAACATACTGTAACAGAAATGATAACAGGTATAGACATAGTTCAAAGTCAAATATTAATAGCTCAAGGATTTAAACTAGAAGATGAACCTATAAACATAAAGTCACAAGAAGATATCCAAGTAAGAGGCTACTCTATCCAATGCAGAATAACTACAGAAGATCCTAAAAATAACTTCATGCCTGATACTGGAAAAATACAAGTTTATAGAACTGGTTCAGGTTTTGGTATAAGATTAGATGGAGGAAATGGGTTCACAGGCTCTACAATAAGCCCTTACTACGATAGTTTATTAGTTAAGACAATATCTTGGGATAGAACTTTTAAAGGCGCTATAAACAAAACAGTTCGTTCAATTAAAGAACTTAGAATTAGAGGTGTTAAAACAAATATAGGTTTCTTAGTTAATGTTTTAAATAACCCAATTTTTTCACAAGGAAACTGTAGTACAAAATTCATTGATGAAAATCCCGATTTATTTGAAATAAAAGAAAGTAAAGATAGAGGAACTAAACTACTTCAATTTATAGGAAATACTATAGTAAATGAAAATAAGTGTTCTGAAAAACCTGAGTTTCAAACTATATATAACCCTAAATCAAGTAATACATTTTCTCCAAACGAAGGAAGTAAAATTCTATTTGATAAACTAGGTAAAAAAGACTATTTAGAATCTATAAAAAAAGAGAAAAAATTACTTCTAACGGATACAACTATGAGAGATGCTCATCAGTCTCTTTTAGCAACAAGACTTAGAAGTTATGACTTACTAAAAGTTTCACAGCAAACAAGTGAGCATATGAAAGATTTATTCTCTCTTGAAATGTGGGGAGGAGCAACTTACGACGTAGCATATAGATTCTTAAAAGAATCTCCGTGGGTAAGACTTGAAAAACTAAGAGAAGAAATTCCTAATATAATGTTTCAAATGCTATTTAGAGCATCTAACGGAGTTGGTTATAAAAACTATCCCGATAACGTTATAAAGGAATTCTTAAAAGAATCTGCAAATAAAGGAATTGATGTTTTTAGAATATTTGACTCTCTTAACTGGGTTGAAAATATGAAACCATCTATATATACAGCTCTTGAGACTGGTAAAATTGTTGAATCTACTATATGTTATACAGGAGATATTTTAGATCCAAATAAGACTAAGTATAATTTAGAGTATTACATTAATATGGCTAGACAATTAGAAGAATTAGGTTCTGATATTATATGTATAAAAGATATGGCAGGTCTTTTAAAACCATATGCTGTCTATACTCTTATAAAAGCATTAAAAGAAAATGTTAATACTCCTATTCACCTACACACTCATGACACAAGTGGTAATGGAGTTGCTACATGCTTAATGGCTTCTGAAGCTGGAGTTGATATTGTTGATGGAGCACTTGAAACAATGGCAGGACTTACTAGTCAGCCTTCATTAAATTCAATTGTAGAAGCTCTTAAAAACACAGAACGAGATACTAAAATAGATTTATATGGATTTGAAGAATTGGGTAATTACTATAAAGATTTACGTAATGTATACTCAAAATTTGAAAGTGATTTAAAGAACCCATCTGCTGAAATTTATAAATATGAAATTCCAGGTGGTCAATATACAAACTTAAAGCCTCAAGCTGACAGTTTAGGTTTATCTGATAAGTTTGATCAAGTAAAAGAAAAGTATAAAGAATCTAATGAAATATTAGGTGATATAATTAAAGTTACTCCATCATCTAAAGTTGTAGGTGATTTAGCAATATTTATGGTAAAAAATAAATTAGATAAAGATAATATAGTTTCAGAAGGGAAAAATCTTTCATTCCCAGACTCAGTTGTTGACTATTGTAGAGGTATGATAGGTCAACCTGAAGGAGGAATTCCTAAGGACATTCAAAAAGTCGTACTAAAAGGAGAAGCTCCTATAACAGTAAGACCTGGAGAGTTAATTCCAAGTGAAGATTTTGAATCTGTAAAAACATATCTAGATGAAAAATTTAATATGGATTCTAATGTAAGAAATGTATTAAGTTACACACTTTATCCTAATGTTTATGAAGATTATTTAAAGCATCTACAGTTATATAACGATATCTCAAAACTTGAAAGTCATGTATATTTTTATGGTTTATCAATAGGGGAAGAATGTGAAGTAGAGATTGAAGAAGGAAAAGTATTAACTATAAAGTTAATAGAAATAGGGGATATAAAAGATGACGGAAATAGAACTTTATCATTTGAACTAAATGGAATGATGAGAGATGTAGAAGTTAATGATACTCACTATAGTTCAAATATAAAAGATATCTTAAAAGCTGATATGAACAATCCTTTACAAATAGGTGCTAGCATTCCTGGAAAAGTTGTAAATATATTAGTTAAAGAAAACGAAGAAGTTAAAGAAAATCAGCCACTTATCGTTATTGAAGCTATGAAAATGGAAACTGTTATAGTAGCTAAAACAAGTGGATGTGTTAAATCTATTTATGTAAGTCAAGATGAAATGGTAAAAGATAAACAATTACTAATAGATATGAAATAAAAATAAAAAGCTGTGTAAAAGTTACTTAAGCTTTGGATAAATACACAAGTTTTGCTTCCCAAATGGTCGCTAAAACTTATATATTTATCCTTTGCTATCTAGCTTTACACAGCTTTTTTTATGTTTAAGAAAATCAACTTTACTAAAATTGATGAATTACATATGAATTTTATTTATATCAATATACTATGCTCTGAACATGAAAAAGCTTTTGAGCAACGGACGAAGTCGTTTGAGTAACGGGACACGAGTTTATCGAGTGGACGTTGACGACATGAAATTTGAGCGACATGAGCAAAGCGAATTTTTTATTTTATATTGTGTTGAAGGAGAGTTCTACCTTAAATAAGTCTCCATCTATTTGAACACCTAATTTACCACCTTGAAGTTGTACTAAGTCTCTAGCAATAGCTAGTCCAAGTCCGCTTCCCTCTGTATTTCTAGCTAAGTCTCCCCTTTTGAATCTTTCAAGTATTTCACTTGCTTCAAAGTTTAATTCGTATGCTGATATATTTTTCATAGACACAAATACTTGATTTTCATTTACTATCATATCTACATACACCCTTGTATTTTCATGAGAGTATTTAGATATGTTTACCAGTAAATTTTCAAATACTCTATACATTCGTCTTCCATCACAATTTATATAAACAGGTTCTTTTGGGATATTTAATTTTAAACTCAAATTAGATTCTATTAATTTTTCTTCATTTTCACCTATACTTTGTCTTAATAGTTGATTTAAATCCAACCTTTCAATATTAAGATCAATATTTCCACTACTTGCTTTACTAGCCTCAAACAAATCTTCTATAAGATTTTTTAAACGTTTTGACTTATTGTCTAATATATTTATATAATCATTTAAGTACTCAGGCTGTACATTTTCTTCTTTTTTGATTAAATCAACATAATTGATTATTGATGTCAAAGGCGTTTTTAAATCATGACTTACATTTGTTATAAGCTCCGTTTTCATTCTTTCACTTTTTAATGTTTCTTCTATTGCATTTTCTAGTCCGTCACTTAAATTATTTATATTTTCTGCAAGAATAGTTAAGCTATTATTATCTCTTAATCTTATTTTATGATTTATATCTCCATTTTTTATTTTTTCTGTACCTTCTATTATTTCATCTATATAAGCTAATCGATTTATTGTATATCCAGTTACAATAAATAAAACTGACGATAGTATAGTTAAAATAAACATAACTACTCTAAATGAAATTGAATAAAATTGCACATTAAAAAACATAAGTATAAATGCTGTACACATTAGTATTAATAAATCTAGTAAAATCAATCTTTTTATTAAAGGTACTTTTTTCCCATAATTAATTGTATTTGTTATTACATTTGTAAAAAGCTTCCAACCCTATAAGTTATACTATTTTTAAAAATCTCAGTCTTTTTTTCTAAATTTATAAAGCAACTTATCCAAATAAATATGAAACTTAAAAATATAAACTTTAAAATTACAGACCATCTAGAGCTTACTTCTAAAATTGAAAACATACCTAATACTAAAAATATAAAAGCATATATTTCTAAAGGTGTTTTTGTATATATTTTTAATATTAAACTATCTTTATTTATAAGTTTTTCTTTATTTTTTATAAACGCTATTAATGAAATAATCGATATGATAGCTGATATTATTAAAACTTTAATTAAATCTTTTGATAAATTTTTATAATGCTCAAACTGATTGTAATTCCATTTAAACCCCAGGCTATCATAGTAGTCTAAGTTGTAGTTAATTTGTTTCGGGAATGACATACTGATTTTAAGGTTCTCTTCCGTACCCCAATAATTATTTGCTCTATTTAGCTTATATACATTTCGTTTGTTATTCATAATTTTAGTGTATTTAACTAAATTATCTTGAAAATCAATATCTAGATTATAATAATCTTTTTGATATTTTCTAAACTCTTCGTTATTTATAAAGTTAGTATTACTATAAACTTCTCCCGTAGAATTATTTTCAATAAAAAATTTCATACCTTTAATTTCAGCTAATTTTCTTCTACCCTCTACTATATCTTCCTTTTGATATTTACTTGATGTTGATATCTCCATGTTTGTTAATATATTTGGAAGAATCCTACTTTCAAATGCATCGCTTTCAAAAAAATTACTTGCATGTGGTATATTTGAATTATTGATTAAATTACTTGGTTTTATCTTATTGTATGTATATCCAAAAAATAAGTCGCCAGCTATTGCTCCAAATATTGCTGTTGAAATTAATAATATGATTAAAGTTATAAACTTTAATATTTTTTTATTTGTCTTTTTCATTTATTCACCCATTTCTTTACTTACCTATAATAGATTAATAGCTCTCATAATTTTGTAAAAAACAAAATTTGAAATTGCTAAGACTAAAAATTGCATCCCTAACTGTCCTTCTAAATATGTAAATCCTATTAAAACAGCTCCAACTTGTGCCATAAAGAAAAATATAAGTAAAAGTGCAAAATGCATTACTAGCTGTATATTCCATCTTTTTATTTTAAAAATGTTATAACTTCTCGATTTTGTATCCAACGCCCCACACCACCTTTAAGTATCTTGGTTCTTTAGGATTAATTTCTATCTTTTCTCTGATTCTCCTAATATGAACACTGACTGTATTTTCTGAGTTAAAACTCTCTTCTTCCCAAACTCTTTCATAAATTTCATCTATTGAAAAAACTCTACCTTTATTAGATATTAAAAGATTTAAAATCTTAAATTCTATAGGTGTAAGTTTAACTAATTCTTCATCAACAAATACTTCTTTACTATTAATATGTAATTTAAGATCTCCACTTTGCAAAATATCTTTATTTTCTACAGATTCGTAATTTCCTAAATTTATGTATCTTCTGAGTTGCGATTTAGTCCTTGCTATAAGTTCTAATGGATTGAATGGTTTTGTTATATAATCATCTGCTCCAATATTTAATCCAATAATTTTATCACTATCTTCACTTTTTGCAGATACTAATATTATTGGTATATTTTTTTCTTCTCTAATTTTTATGGTAGCTTTTATTCCATCTAATTTAGGCATCATTATATCCATAATTATCAGATGAATATTTTCTGATACTAAAATTTCTAATGCTTCCATACCATCATAAGCTTTAAATATATTAAATCCTTCATTTTTTAAGTAAATCTCAATAGAATCTACTATTTCTTTATCATCATCAACAACTAAAATATTACTCATATACTTACCTCACTTAATTTAATCATCAGTTTTGATTATACAATATCCCGACCTTTCTATCTTTATTTTTTCTATATTTATATAATAAACTATAAATCTTAAGATTTTCTTAACATAAATCTTAAGATTTTCTTACAATTTCTTTCTAATTTCTTTCTTCCTAAAAGTATCTTCATATATTAGACGAAAAATTATTCAAAAAAGTTTCATTTTTAATAAAAATTTCCACAAAAAAAAGACATTTATAACTTATAGTTATAAATGTCCTCTTTTTCGTCTCTATCCAAAGTTTAAATATTAAGATTATCGAAGGTTTAGTTATGTATGTTGACAGAACACTTACGTACATAGTACGTCGTGTGAAGGAAACATACATAACTGAACCGAGTGGAACTTAATTTTAAACTAAATCTTCTTCTAAATCATGATGATGATCGTGGTCATCCTCTATAACAACACCATCTAAAGCAGCTATGTGTATATTGTTCTTTTTAGAATAATCTATTAAAGCAGCTTTTATAGCTTGTTCCGCTAATACTGAACAGTGCATTTTTACTGGTGGTAATCCATCTAATGCTTCTGCAACAGCTTTATTTGTTATATCTAAAGCTTCTTCTATAGTTTTACCTTTTATTAATTCTGTAGCCATAGAAGAACTTGCTATAGCTGATCCACATCCGAAAGTCATAAACTTAACATCGTTTATTATTTTAGTATCGTTGTCTATATCAAGATATATTCTCATTATATCTCCACATTTAACGTTTCCAACTTCTCCTATTCCACTAGCATCCTCTATTTCTCCAACATTTCTTGGGTTCATGAAATGATCCATAACTTTTTCACTGTATTGCATATTAATTACCTCCCTTTTCTAACTTGTTGTATAATGGTGACATACTTCTTAGTCTCTCTATTATTTTTGGTAAGTTATCTATTATATAATCTATATCTTCTTCTGTTGTAAAATCTCCTATACTAAGTCTTAATGATCCATGAGCTATCTCATGAGGTAGCCCCATAGCCATAAGAACGTGAGATGGATCTAATGATCCAGAAGTACAAGCTGATCCACTTGATGCTCCTATACCTAACATATCTAGCATTAATAGTATTCCTTCTCCTTCTATAAACTCAAATGAGAAGTTTACATTTCCTGGAAGTCTGTATTCTAAGCTTCCATTAACTTTTGTATGAGGTATTCTTTCTAGTATCCCATCTATAAGTTTAGCTCTTAATGCTGTTAGTCTTTCTATATGCTCTTCCATGTTAGCTTTTGCAAGTTCACATGCTTTTGCATATCCAACTATACCTGGTATATTTTCTGTACCTGCTCTTCTTCTTCTCTCTTGTGCTCCACCATGAACAAATGTGTGTAGTTTAACACCAGTTCTTATGTATAAAGCACCTATACCTTTTGGTCCATAAATCTTATGAGATGACATACTCATTAAATCTATATTTAACTCTTTAACATCTATTGGTACATTTCCAGCAGCTTGAACAGCATCTGTATGGAATATAACATTATGTTTTTTAGCTATTTCTCCTATTTCTTTTATAGGTTGTATAGTACCTACTTCGTTGTTAGCAAACATTATACTTATTAATATAGTTTTATCTGTTATTGCTTTTTCAACATCTTCAGCATTTACTCTACCATCAGCATCTACATCTAAATATGTTACTTCAAATCCATGATGCTTTTCTAAGTATTCACAAACATGTAATATACCATGATGCTCTATTTTAGAAGTTATTATATGATTTCCTTTAGCTTTGTTTGCAAAAGCAACTCCTTCTATTGCCCAGTTGTCACTTTCTGTTCCACCAGCTGTAAAGTATATTTCATTTGGTTTTGCATTTATAAGATTCGCCACAGTCTCTCTTGATTTATCTAAAACATTTTTTGCATCTCTCCCGAAAGAATGGAAACTTGATGCATTTCCGAAAGTTTCAGTGAAGTAAGGCATCATAGCATCTAGTACTTCTTGTTTTACAGGAGTTGTAGCCGAATAATCCATATATATTTTTCTTTTTTCCATTTCATTCATCTCCTAAATCTATTTTATAATTAAATCTGTTATATCATTTATGTTTTTATTTTTATTGTAATCATCTATCATGTTCTGAAGTGTTATTGAATTTATAACATCTTCAATACCTTTTTTAAGTCTTTCCCAAACAATTTTGGTAACACATATTCCAGAGTTTTCACATATATCTTCATCTACTACACAATCTGATATTGAAACAGGACCTTCAAGTACTATTAGTATATCTCCTACAGTTATATCTTTAGGTTCTTTAACTAATAAATATCCTCCTTGAGCACCCCTTACACTTTTTATCAATCCAGCTTTTTTAAGTGCCGAAAATATTTGCTCTAAATATTGCTCTGATATATTTTGCTTTTGAGCTATTTGTCTTAATGGAACTGGTCCATTTTTCTGTGTCAACGAAAGCTCAAACATTGCTTTTAGTCCGTATCTACCTTTAGTTGATAACTTCATTTTATACACCTTCTTTTCAAATAGGTATTCCCGACTAACTTACTAGGTTTTATCTTCAAGATTATTTTATTATATCCTAGTGATCTTGTCAACATTAAATTCATACTATTTTTGTAGGAATTAAAAAAGAGTTAAAACCTTGTGTTTTCAACTCTTTTTATTCTTTATACATAATAAATTACCCACTGACCGACTTCTTTAAACCCTAATTTTTTATAAATTTTTCCGGCATCTTCATTATCATAAAATAGGCATGGCTTCTTTTTTTCATTTATCAAATTATTACATAACTTAACTATACATTTTGTTGCATATCCCTTATTCCTGTACATAGGATGTGTACCTACTCCAACTATCATCGCATGTGTAGTACTTTCTGCTGTAGATTTTGCCATAGATACAATTTTTTTATCTTTTTCAATATAATATCCTCTTCCAGTCCTTAAGTTTTCTCTTATACTTTGTATTGTAGGTTTTTGAAATTCATTTATATTTTCATATAAACTTAGTATTTTACCTATCTTTCCAAATCTTATTTTTTTAACATCACTATCTAATTCGTATTCTTTTAAATAGCTTCTATTTTTCAATATACAAAAGTTAACAATTCTTTTTCTATCATAATTAATATATGGCTCTATATATTTTAAAGTTTCAATTTTCCCATTTATGTTACTAATGGTAGGCTACTTATATGATTAATAAAGCAAGTCATATCTCTATTATCATAAGAATACAACGTTAATAGATCAAAGTATTGTATAAGTAATCCATTTATCTCTCCAACTGTATTTAAATCTCCCCATATATTAAAGAATTGATTATCATATCCATATCTTTCAATATCTCCTATTGCAAATAAATTAAAATCTTCTTCTCTTCTTAAATATTCAATAATTTGATTATGGTAACATTCATCTAACTTTAGAATCATTTTATCCTCCGACATATAAGTTTAATGCTAAATAATATGTTATTAGTTATTTATTTATTCTTTTTATAAGGCTTTTTCCTTTATTAAATTAGTTATTATTTTATAATTATATCAAATTAAAACAAAATTTCATTTTTATAATCAAATTACTTGAAAATCTATTTTCATAGTGATATATTAGTTTTAATAATTTCAGAAAGAAGGGTTAATTATGACTATATTAGATATCTTTGTTAAAAATTTATGTGGAACCTTTAATAATGATGAGCAAATAGAATCTGAATTAAAAAAAGGTGAGGTAAAACACCCTTATGCAAAACATATAAATGGTATTTGCAATGATAAAATAAAAAACTTACCTAAGGATTTTAAAGGTTACTTTGTTATAGAGGAAAGTTATTATAAGCAAGGCAATTTCAGCAATATATTACCTCATTTATTTTTATTTACACTGAATGAAGATAATAAGGTTGTGTTAACATCATATGAATTGCCTGAAGGCGTTAAAAAAGAAGATTTTAGAAATGATAATGAATACTTAACAATGGATTATAATAATTTAATTGTTTCTGAAAAATTTACACCTATGGTCTATGATGAGTCCGATGGAGTATTTACTGGAGAAAGCATTAGTTATTTTTCACCTGTAACTAAATTTGAATTAAAAGAAAGAATAGAAGACTCTACATTATACGTAAGTGAAGTTTTTTATAAAAATGATAAAATAACTTTCGGATTTATCGATCCACTAATATATAAAAGAATATAATAAAAAGGTACAGTAGCAAAACTGTACCTTTCTTAATTTTAACTAACTATTTTTATTCTTTAAAGTTTTCCAATACTGCTCAAATGATTTTTCATTTTTATTTAATCCATGATTATAATACTTTCTATCCTTTATAGGCTCAGGTAAATACTGTTGATCTACATAATTATTTTCATAGTCATGAGGATATTTATATTCAAGTCCTCTACCTAGTTTAGCTGCCCCTGAGTAATGAGCATCTTTTAAATGCATAGGTATATCCCCAGTTTCTATGCTATCTAAATCAGCTAGCGCTAAATCTATAGCACTTATTACTGAATTTGATTTTGGACACTGAGCTAAGTATATTGTAGCTTGCGCAAGAGGAATTCTTGCTTCTGGAAACCCCAATTGAAGAGCTGAAGAAACACAAGCTTCAGTTATAGTTATAGCCTGAGGGACAGCAAGCCCTATATCCTCACTTGCAACGCACAATAATCTTCTTGTTATTCCTTGTATATCTCCTGCTTTTACAAGCCTTGCTAAATAATGTATAGCTGCATCTGCATCTGATCCTCTAAGAGATTTGTGAAATGCAGATAGTATAGAATATCCATCATCTCCACCTCTATCAAAATTCATCATTTTTACAGTTGAACAATCCATAACATTTTCTAGTGTTATATTTACACTATTAGTCGTTATATTTGTTCCTAAGTTAGCAACTAACTCTAACTTATTTAATGCACTTCTCATATCTCCATTACACGTTTGAGCAATATACTCTAATGCGTTTTCGTCAACGTTTATACTCTCATATGTATTAAGTTTTTTAATTTTTTCTACAGATTTTTTTAAGCCTACAAATATATCATTTTTATTTATTGGTTTAAATTCAAATATAGTGCTTCTACTTAATATGGCTTTGTATACTACAAAATATGGATTATCCGCTGTACTTGCTATTAATGTAACAGATCCATCCTCTATAACTTCAAGAAGTGATTGTTGTTGCTTTCTATTTAAAGCTTGTATCTCATCTAGCATTAAAATTATTCCATTATATGAAAATAAATCTCTCTTACTACTATCTATTGCCTCTTTAATTTCTTTAGTTCCACAGTTAACTGCATTCAACTTTATATATTTTTTTCCAGTTACATTAGCTATTATATTAGCTAATGTAGTCTTTCCTGTACCTGGTGGTCCATATAAAATCATATTTGGAATAGTTTTATTTTCTATAAGCTTATTTATAATTTTTCCTTTTCCTATTATATGAGTTTGCCCTATCATATCATCTATTTGTTGAGGTCTTAATCTATCAGCTAATGGTTGCATTTTTACCTCCTAACTTTATATGTAAAATTGTATATAAATAAAAATTTAGTTCTTTTTTACTTACATTATTATACTACCTTTCAAATTTTATTTCATCTATAGTACTTTTACTATGTATCATTATTTTTAATCAAGCCTTATCTTAGGAATAAATTTTATTTTAAATTAGTATATTTATAGTATATGTGATTGTTGAAAGGGGATATTTTATGCAATATATGAATATGAATGCAATTAGAGAGAAGGGGCAACTCTCTATGAATGGAGTTGGGACTGTTAGAGTTAAGGCTGACTTAGCTTTATTGACAGTAGGTGTAACCACATCTAATCCTGATGTTCAAGTAGCTCAAGTAGAAAATTCAAATACTGTAAATGCCATAATAATTAGCCTAACTGACTATGGTATTCCAAAAGAAAATATAAATGCTTATGATGTTTCTATAAATAAAAAATATGATAATATATCAAATGAACTTATCGCTTATGAAATCACTACTACTTTAAGAATTGAAATCACTAATATAAAAAATTTAGGCGATATTTATTCTTTAGCTATAGAAAACGGCGCTAATAGCAATATTAATATTTCATTTACTGTATCTGATACAGCTCCTCATTATAAAGATGCACTTTTAGCTGCAACTCAAGATGCATTGGATAAAGGTGCATTAATAGCTAAAAATCTTGGTATAAAATTAAGACCTTTACCTGAAAGTATTTTTGAAAATAGTACTTCAATTTATTCTGTAAGTAAAAGAGATGTTGGATACGCAAGCTCTCCTTATCTATCATCAGGTGATTTAATAGTTACAGCTCAAGTAACTGTTGTTTTTAATACTTATATATAAAAATAAAAAAGCTGCTATAAAAGCAGCTTTTTATACTATGCAATTTTCTATTTGAACTATATAATCTCCACAATGTTCACATATTATTATACTTACTATATAACTATCGTCTACTTTTCCAGCTCTACTTAACTTATTAAATGATAGTCCTTCATATTCTTTATCTATATCACTGATTACATATTTACCATCCTTTGAAAATACATAAAAATGATATTCTAAGAATCCAAAGAATTTTTGTTTTTCCTTAACTCCTGCTAAGCACTCTGGACAAGCTTCTTGATAGTATTCTAAATCAAAATCAATATTTTCATCTTGATTCAACAATCTTAAAACCTTATCTAAATCTATATTAGACACTGGCTTTTCTTCATCATTTATTAGACCACTACAGCTATTTTCATTTAGTTCATACTCTTTTTCTCTAAATTTAAATTTATAATTGTTCATAATACACCTCTTTTACTTTATATTCATTGGAGTTTCTTGCTTTTTAGTTGCCTCATATTCATCTTTAGTTATATATCCTAATTCTTGCATTTTATATAAAATTATATCTCGTCTTTTTTTAGCTGCTTCATAATCTGTAGAATATAACCCTGGATTATTTGTTATACCAGCTAATAATGCACATTCACCTAAATTGAGCTCACTTACATTTTTATCAAAATAGATTTTAGCTCCTTTTTCAACTCCATATGAACTTTTTCCTAAGTATATATTATTTAAATAAAGTTCTAATATTTCTCGCTTATTCATATGTTTATTCATTTGCTTAGCGTTGTACATATCTTTAAGTTTTCTTTTTATAGTTTGATCTGTAGTAGTTAAAAGATTCTTTGAAAGTTGCATTTCCAGTGTACTTCCACCTTGTGTAGATTTACTGAAAGCATTGTGTATAATCGACCTCGCTAAAGCCATATAATCTACACCTTTATTATCGTAAAATCGTTCATCTTCTATAGAAACTATGGCATTTTGTAAATTCACAGGAATTTTACTTATACTTACATATTCGCTACTTATTGACTTGTCTCTCATATATGAATATGTAAGTTCAGGAGTATTTCTAAACATTACATTCATTAATGCATTTCCAGCTATAGCTCCTAAAAATGATATTATAAGCAAAATATTAATGATTTTTTTAGCACGCCTAAAAACTTTTTATTTCTTAATTTCTTTTTAGCTCTTACTTTTTCAACTCTTTTCCCACTACTTGTATATTCTTTTCTATTATCATAATTCATACTATTCTCAGCTCTATTTATGTTATTTTTTTAATAACTTGAGTTTTGAGTTTACATTATGAGAGCTAATTTTTTACGCCTTATTTTATTATTTCCATCATCATAATAACTCATTTTTTCTCTCCTTTTTAAATATATGAGTAATTATACCTTTTATGCCAAATAAATCAAAGCTTTAATTGTATATTAGTTTATGTTTTTTTGTTCTTATTATTTAAAATTATTTTATATAAATTTTGAAATTTTTGTGTAAACTTGATTTTTTAGGGTATAATAAATCTGAACAAAATTTTAGGAGGTATTTATTATGGCTTACAAAATAAATGATGCTTGCATAAGCTGCGGAGCATGTGAACCAGAATGTCCAGTTAGCTGTATATCTGCAGGAGATGACAAATACGTTATAGATCCTGATATATGTATAGAGTGCGGAACTTGCAACAGCGTATGTCCTGTTGATGCTCCTCAACCAGAGTAATACATAAATAAAATAGACAAAAAAGAAAAGCTAATAGCTTTTCTTTTTTTGTCTATTTTTAAATTAAGAATTCAATTTGATTTATTTTATATTTTTTTGTCGAAAATTGTTGACATATTTGTCGAATCTTGATATTATTATTCAAGAAGGTTATTCCCCTGATAACCTTAAAATTTTTACTCCCCAAATAAAATATATTCCCTAATAAACCCCTTTTTATAATATATTTTACCCCTTTAAAAGCCTTACTTTGATCGGTATGAAAGTAAGGCTATTATTTTGTTTACTTCCTTAAAAGCATCTATTTTCCTATCTATATATTCATAACAATAACCTTTATATATATTGTATTTTCTACTTTCCTTATTAACTCTTATAGTTTTTATATTCCAATAACCTGAATCCTCACTAACTATAATTTGTATATTAGTATTGTCATTGTTTTTTCTTGTAAAATAATGATTTTCATCACTACATTCGTATTTCCAATCCAAGTTTTCATTTATACATTTGATATCTTTAATTATCTCTGATACATTTTCATATCTATTTTCTGGACTTACATTTATACATTTTTCAATTATGTTTATCATGTCTTTAGGTATATGAGGTAAATATTTATTTCTTTTAGGGAATTTACCACATGCTGATGCTACTTTAACCATGTTTATATCTTTATATTTTTTAATTGATTATTATATTCTAAGTTCCCATTACACATCCTATACAAAGTTGTACCTATTTGATATATATCAACTTTCCTATCTATAACAGTACTCTTACATTGTTCTGGAGCTATATGTTTATAGTAAACATTTCTTAATTTACCAACTCCATTTTTATTCAAATATACAGCTGAACCAAAATCAGTTAATACAGCTTTATTTTCATTACTTATAAGTATATTATTTGGTTTTATATCACAATGCGCAATTCCTATATTGTGTATATACTCAACAGCATATAAAAAATCTAAAGCATAGTTTTTTATTTCTCTTATGGTCAAATTTCTTGTTTCTAATAAATGATATAATGATCCATTTTTATAATAAGGCATTGTTATATATATATTTTCATCATCGTATGATACATGATTTATTTTTATTATATTTGGATGGTTTGCTTTACATATTTTTTTGGTTTCTTCGAAAACATTTTTCTGGATTTTTAAAAGATGATTTTTTATTTTCTTTAATATGAATTGTCTCCCCATTTGACTATCTTCAACTAAATATAACTTTGAATTAACCCCTTCTGATTTTAAAGGTTTTATTATTTTTAAGTCTATATTAGTAATTATATCCATAATATAGTATCACCACCTAAAAACACTCCTATCATAACCCCCATTACTGTCACTCCTAACTCTGCATTTTTATGACTTATATATACTATGATTTTTAAGTATAAATAAACACTAAAAAAGCAAATTCAATTTTGTATACTTAAAAACCTTATACTATTTTAGTTAAGCATAAGGGTTTTTTTGTTACTTATTTAGTTCAAGAAATAATTTTGCAGTAGCTAGTGTATCACTATCTGCTCTATGTGCATTTTTATTTTCTATATTATAGTACTCACACGCAGTTTCTAATTTTTTATTTTTCCCTTTATATTCTTTGTTCTGCTTTAAAAGTTCTAAAGTACATATATGATTATTAATAGGCTCTAGACCCATTTTGTCTAAATAAAAATTCAAGAACTTTAAATCAAATTTAGCGTTATGTGCAATTATTGTTTTTTCACCTACATAATCTCTGAACTTAGGTAAAACTTCTTCTAAGCTTTTTTCATTTTCTACCATTTCATTACTTATGTTCGTTATATCACTTATAAATGTAGGAATTATTCCCTTAGGTTTTATTAATCTCGAATAATTTCTACCTATTTTATTATCTACAATCTCAGTTACACCAATCTCTATAATCTCACAACCTTTGTATGGGTCTAAACCAGTAGTTTCTAAATCTACTACGATAAATTCTTTTTTCATATAAAACCTCTCACCTTCATAAAATTATATCTATAATTATATCAAATTTTAGTATATATTAAAAAAGAAAAGCAATAACAAAATTAGTTTTAATATTTATTTAAATCCTTTTTTAGGAATTTTAGGGCTTTCTAAAAATACTAATCCATTTCCTTGAACCTTTTTATCATAACTTAAGTCTAAAGTAAACTTAATAAGTTGTGCATATATTTCTGACTCGCTTAGATCTCTTTCAAACGCTACATCTGAATAATTCTTTATAAGAGCTAGTGCTCCACTAACATGAGGGGCTGCCATACTTGTTCCATCTAAAATTGCATACGTATTATTTTTATAAGTAGATAAAATACCCACTCCTGGAGCCATTACATCTAAAAAATTATTACTATTTGAAAAATATGCAGGTTTGGCATTCTCATCTACAGCTCCAACTGAAATAACCTCACCATATGCAGCTGGATAAGAATATTCATTTGTAGAAGATTTATTATCTCCATCATTTCCTGCTGCACAGACCACTAATATATTATTACTTGAAGCTTTCCTTATAGCTTTGTGAAGATTCTCATCGTCAGTATATCCACCTAATGACATACTTATAATATCTACCTTCTTGGTTATAGCATAATTAATAGCATTTATTATCCACTTATACTCTCCTTCTCCGTCTCCATTTAACGCCTTTAAAATCATAAGGCTACATTCAGGCGCAACACTAAGCACAATTCCGGCAACATGGGTTCCATGCCCTACATAATCATTGGCTATATCTTTATTTGAGTTATCATCTTTTGTAAAGTTTCGTGTGTGTACTATATTATTTTTTAATGCTTTGTGCTCAACATCACAACCTGTATCTATAATAGCTACCGTGATTCCTTTTCCACGGTTTGATTTAGCCCAAAATTTATCAGCTCTAATCATTTTTACACCATAGGAAACTATTTTGGTCTCTCTACTAACTTCATTTACTTTGTATGGAAGCAATCTCATTTTGCTCATCTAATACAACTCCTTTGATAACATTCATACTGAATTATATACAATTTAAAGTTATATTGTGATAATCGTAAAAAATGT
This sequence comes from Paraclostridium sp. AKS73, assembly GCF_025671395.1. Taxonomy (NCBI): domain Bacteria; kingdom Bacillati; phylum Bacillota; class Clostridia; order Peptostreptococcales; family Peptostreptococcaceae; genus Paraclostridium; species Paraclostridium sp. AKS73. The sequence goes on from NZ_JAIXHU010000002.1 coordinate 50,647, forward strand.
CCTAAGGTTTAATCCTTAAGACATTTTTATTCTTTAAATTTACTTTTTATCAGCTATTAGTTCTTTTATAGCTCCTATGCTTCCAAGTAACCCTTGTGATTCATACGGAATAAAGACTTTATTTTCACCTTTAGCCATTTCGCTTAATGCTTCTACATATTTAACAGATAACATCGCCTCATCAACATTAGCATTTTTAAGAGCTTCATATACCATTCTAACTCTATTTGCTTCTGCTTCTGCAATTTTATTGATTGCTTCTGCTTCCCCTTCTGCAATTCTAACTTGAGATTCTCTCTTAGCTTCTGCATGAAGTATAGCAGTTTGCTTTTCTCCTTCTGCCTTTAATATTTGAGACTCTTTAAGCCCTTGTGCCTCAGTTATAGCAGCTTGTTTTGTACCTTCTGCTTGAAGTATAACTGCACGTTTTTCTCTCTCTGCTCTCATTTGTTTTTCCATTGCTTCTTTTATATCCGCTGGAAGATCTATGTTTTTAATTTCAACTCTTTCTACTCTTACGCCCCACTTATCAGTAGCTTCATCAAGTATGATTCTAAGTTTATTATTTACATCATCTCTTGAAGATAGCGTTCTGTCTAGTTCCATAGTTCCTATTACATCCCTTAATGTAGTTGTTGTCAAATATCTTATAGCTTGAACTAAATTAGCTATTTCGTAAGTTGCCTTAAAAGAATCTGTAATTTGATAGTACACAACCGTATCAATCGACATTGTAACGTTGTCTTTAGTTATAACCGGTTGTGGTGGTGAATCTATAACTTGAGTTCTAAGATCTATTTTCTTAACAACTCTATCTAATATAGGAATAACTATATTTAATCCTGATTCACCTGTTTTCCAATATTTTCCTAATCTTTCTACTATAATAACTTCTGATTGTTTTACTATTTTAATAGTAGCAAAAGCTAAAACTATAACTAATACTATTAAAACTGTAAAGAATATTGATGCAAACATTTAAAACCCTCCCTTATGCAATTTTTACAATTAATTTTACCCCATCTATTTTTTCAACAACTACATTGGCATTTTTAGGTATTTCTATTGAATTAACTGATGTTGCACTCCAAACTTCTCCATTTAATTTTACTAATCCAGGCTCTTCTGAGCTAATATCTTTTACTACTACACCAGTTTTTCCTATTAAAGCATCTATGGTAGATGGTTTTATTTCTTTATTTACCTCAAAGTATCTCTGAAGTACACTTCTACCAAATATAATTCCTATACCTGAAACAATACACATTATTACGATTTGTGCACCCCAAGAAGGTATTATAAATGATGCTAACCCTGCTATAAGGCAGCCTATGGCGAAAAATATAGATAGAAAGCTTACTGTAACAGCTTCAATTATAAGTAATACTATCCCTATTATAATCCATATTAAAAACATTAAATCTCCCTCCTTAAGTATACTATACCCTATTTTAATTACCTTTGTAATTATAGTATATGCTTTGTAGCCTTATTGTAACTACTTAAATGTTTTTATTACCTCTTTTTCATTTTTGCTTATATCTATATTTTTTATCTCTTTATTTTCTTTACTCTCTCTTATTAGCTCTCCTTTGATTATTATTTCATCTTTTATACAAACTTCAACCTTTGTTCCATTTAATAAATAATATGTTCCTATTCCACTTTTCTTATCATCTTCCCATTCTCCTATGTACCTATAAATTTCACATGTATAAGTTCCTACTCCAGATTTTTTTCCATTTGTATATTCGCCTTCATAAACTGAATTATCTTTATATATGTACAATCCTTTTTCATCAAATTGGTCATCTTTAAAATAACCTTTATAACTTTCTCCATTTCTATACTTTAATATTCCATATCCTTTTTTATATCCATATTTAAATTCGCCTTCATATATATCTCCAGATTCATTAGTATATACACCTTTCCCATGATATACATTATTTTTAAATTCACCTACATATTTACTTCCATCAGCATATGAGTAGGTTCCTTTTCCATTTAATTTGTCTTCTTTATATTCACCTTCAAATACTCCTCCATTATTACACACATACTTTCCTTTTCCCTCTCTTAATCCATCATTAAAAGTTCCTGAAAACTTATCTCCATTGTTATATATAATAAGCCCTTTTCCTTCTCTTTTCCCACTTCTAAACTCACCTTTGTAAATATCCTTATTTGCAAAGATGTACATTCCTATACCCTCTATAACTCCAAATTTAAAATCCCCACTATAAACAGAGCCATCGCTATAAATATACTTCCCTATACTATGCATCAAATCTTCTTTCCATAAGCCTTCATATCTATCTTTATTTGCAAAATGCAAATTCCAAATCCACTTCTTTTTCCGTCCACCAATTCACCTTTATATGTATCTCCATTATCATATTTTAAAATTTCATATTTATCATCTTTATTACTTATTTTGGTACTTTTAACTAAGTTATCACTATCCTCAATTTGATTTCTTTTAATACCTCTATACCCACCTCTTAAATTATTTGTTTTTCATTATATCCATTTTTGCTTTTTATGTGTTTATTCTTTCTAATTTCTAAAATAAATAGTAATAACTTAATTCCCATAAATGCCATTGATAAAGTAATAAATATAACAAATACCATTTCAAAATAACTTTTTATACCTTCCATATATAGTCCTCCTTATATTCTTATAATATAAGTTTATATATACAAGTCCAAAAAATGATTTTATTTATACGACAGGAGATAATGTTTTTTATTTAGTATAATTTTCTAAAACATAAAAAAGACTGTTTTGCAGTAAAATTGTAAGCAATATGTATTAAACTTACATAAATTTACTGCAAAACAGTCCATATATTCTTAATTTAGTTTATATAAAATTTATCCTCTAATTTCTGCAGCTGTAACTACCTTATGATTTCTAAAAATATAACTTGCTGCAAATCCTACAATAGAACTTATTACAGCACATATAGCCATACATATTAAAACTTCTTTCGCTGGGTTAAAAGCAAACATAACTGGAAGTCCTGCAGATGGCGCAGCTGTACCTGGTGCATTATTTATAAGCCCCATAGATGAAACTACGACTCCTCCAATTGCTCCACTTATAAAATTTGTTACATATATAGGTATTGGATTTGCTGATATTATATCTGCCTGTGTTAGTGGCTCAATTACAACAGATATAGTATCTCTTGTATCTCCAAATTTTAATTTTTTAAATAATATGTAATTTGCAAAAGATGTTGCTGATACAGGTAATGATGCTATAGCCATAGGTACTCCTGTTAAACCTAGCATAGCAGTAAGTGCCATAGAACTTAATGGAGATGTTGATATCAATGTGAAGAATCCTCCTATTATTAATCCCATTACTATTGGACTTGAATCTGTAGACCCTGCTATTACTTCTCCTATTGTCAATAATGTGCTATTTACTACAGGTTCTAAAGATACACCTATTAATCTAGTTATTGGTGCCATTACAATTACCATAACTAATAAATCAAGTCCTGGAGGAACTTTTTCTTCTAAATATTTAACTGCAAATGACATTAAATATCCAGCTATAAATCCTGGTAGTATTCCTAATCCTGAACAAGTTATTCCTAGTAACATTGAGTATACCGGAGAAACGCCTAGTGCTAACATAACTAATGAAGCTGCCACTAAACCTCCTAGCCCTCCATTTATTGATCCTAGTTCACTAAGAAACGGAATTCCAAGAGTATTTCCTAGTAATGAAAACTGTATAGCTTCCACCAAGAATGTAGCACAGGCTGCACTAGCCAATGCTCCCATAGCTTTCATACCATGTGGTGCCTTGTAACTAAATACTGAAAATGCGGTCAGTACCGCTAGTAATAATAGTGTTCCTTTTATAACTTCCATTTTTAAAGCCCCCTCTTTTGTCTAAAAAATACTAACCTTTTCTTATATTATAATTCAAAAACCAAGTATTTAGCAATAATTTTCAAAATATTCCCATTATATATAATATTTTTTATACACATAAAAACAAACCAACTACGGCTAGAATACGCTTAGTAGCTGGCTTGTAAAACTTCTCCTAAATTTAAATTTTCTTCTTCTAGATCTTGTTCAAATAATTCTAATATTTGAGTCAATTCTTGTTTATATTGCTCTTGACTTAACTTATAGTAGGATAAATCCTCCATTAGTTCCATCATGTCTAAATACACATTTTCTAAAAGATAAAAATATCCCCCTTTTATATCAATAAGACTATTAAATGTAAATAACTTTTTACTCACATCTTTTATATACTCTATATTATATATATCTAAATCAATTATAGACTTTATATATAGTTTTAAAGTTTTTAAAATCTCTATAGAGATGGCATCTAAATTTACATTTTCTTTATTAGTATGCACGCTATCTTTATAAGCTTCAAACACAAATTCTAAATTTGTATTAATTTCGATAAAAGGGTTTTTTATTAAATCTTTTATAATTAATAACTCTCTTATACATTTTTATTAGATAATGTCATATCTAATATAAGCAAATTGTATGCATCTGCTAAAGGATCATGTGCTTCTCCGTCAAATTCAACGTTTGAATATTCAAGTAAATTCTTTAAAGATATATAATTTATACATCTAATACCTTTATTTAAGTATTCTTTTTATGCATAAATAAATCTTTATATTATTAACAACCTTGGATGGTTATTTTTTTAGAACTTCTTCGATCTGTATTTGCAAAACATGTTAAATCTAGATTTCCAAAGTATAAATACCTTCTATTTTCGAAAACTCACCTAACCATCTTTTAAAATCTCTCATTACCTCTTCATAAGTAGGGGCATTAGCAATTTCTTCATTGGTTATTTTAGTAAGTTCTTCTATGTGAGGATATATATCAATCTCGCTTACCGGCTTTATTAACGATTTAAAATTTGAAATGTTCTTTGTAGATGTATCGTACTTTACAGCTCCAATAGCAATAATATCAGCATTATTTATATCTCTTCCATATTTAGAATTTGACATATTCATCTCAAAATCTATATATATTTTTTTCATCCCCTTCATCCTCTCTAAAGCATAAAACCTATATATTTTACCTCTTAATTAAATTTATCATAATATAATTTTATAATAGATTTTTACTAATATCAATCTAAAAGAAAAAGGATGTACTAAGTACATCCTACTCAAATCTCTCTAGGAAAGAATGTTTTTCTCCATCCTGTTGCCATCCTAAAACTGAATCAATATTTACATTTTCCGCAGCTTTAAAAATAGATTTTTCTACATCTTTGAAGTTATCTCCTAAGTTTTTAATAAGATCTTTTATTTCATACCTCTTATTACCTGTCTTTTTAGCCGCTACCATACAAGCACAGTTTAAAGGCCATATACCACTATTTTGTATAAATCTAACTATATGTTCTTCTCTTATATAGTATAAAGGTCTTATTATTTCAATTCCATCAAAGTTTGTAGATTTTAACTTTGGAAGCATTGTTTTAAAGTTACCTGCGCATAATAAATTAAGCATTGTCGTTTCTATTACATCATCATAATGATGTCCTAAGGCTAACTTATTACAACCTAGCTCTTCTGCTTTAGAGTATAATGCTCCTCTTCTCATTCTTGCACACATATAACAAGGATAATCTTTTGCTATTTCATCTGCAATTTCAAATATTTTTGAATCAAATAAATGGATAGGTATATCTAAGTATTCACAATTATCTACCAATAATTGTCTTATATCTTTATGATATCCAGGGTCCATAGCTATAAATTCGACTTCAAAGTTTACTTGACTATGTCTTTTTAACTCTTGGAACATCTTTGCCATAAGCAAACTATCTTTGCCTCCAGATATAGCTACTGCAATCTTGTCGCCTTCTTCAACTAAATTATATGCTCTTATAGCCTTTATAAACTTAGACCATAAGTTTTTTCTATATCTTTTTACAATACTTCTTTCAATATCTTTAAGTGGCTGTCTTTCATCAAAAGGAACTATAATTTCGCAGCCTTTTCCTGCTAATTCGCTCATTCAATCACCTCATTTTTTTGTGAACATGCAACTTATTTTATCATAAAGCTCAATATTAGTTCAAGATATTCATGTTTTATATCTAATTATTTCCCAGAAAATCATTTTCTTTTATTATTATCTTCAAATTTCTACTTATTATATGTATTTTAAATTTATAAATTTTGTGTAACTTTTTAGCTACATATGAATATTATGCTATTAGATACAGTTAATTTAACTGTTCTTTAGATATAACTTTTAAAATACATCATTTGAACTGGAGGAATTTTGGTGAATACTAGAAATGTTAATAAAAATTGTGGAGATGCATTAGCTAGACCATATGTAAATGACCAAGTTTTCGGCAAAATGTATAATTTGTCAAAAGCACTTCAATATGGAACTATATTCCCTGAATTAAATTTATGGGAATCTGCTATGTACAATAAAGATTTATATAGATATATGAAAAAAATCAATGGAGGTAAAAGATAATGGCTACACGTGCTGATATGTTAACAGATATAGAAGAACTTTGTTTTGCATGTTTAGATATGAACTTATACCTAGACAATCATAATGAAGACGAAAGAGCATTAGCAACTTACAACAAACTATGTTCAGAACTTGCTAAAGCTAGAATTAACTATGAAAAAAAATATGGACCATTAAATAACTTTGGATACTCTCCAAGTAAAAGTCCCTTTCAATGGGTAGAAGGTCCATGGCCTTGGGAAAATAAATTTTATGAAATGTAAATAGGGGGATAATTTTATGTGGATATATCAAAAAACTTTACAACATCCAGTGAATCTTAAATCTAAGGATTTAAAAATGGCTAAATATTTAATTACTCAATTTGGAGGTCCTAATGGAGAATTAGGAGCTGCTTTAAGATATTTATCTCAACGATTTACTATGCCAACAAGTAAATCTAAGGGTCTTTTAACTGATATTGGTACTGAGGAACTAGCTCATGTTGAAATGATTGCCAGTATGGTTTATCAACTTACTCAAGATGCAACTCCAGAAGAACTAAAAAAAGCAGGCCTTGGTGAAGGCTATGCACAAAATGGGTTTGGAATATTCCCTTCAGATGCTCATGGAGTTCCTTTTCAGCATCTACAATTGCTGTTATGGGAAATCCAGTAACAGATTTACATGAAGATATGGCTGCAGAACAAAAAGCTTTAGCAACTTATTATCAACTTACTAATTTAACAGATGATGTAGATCTTAGAAATGTCCTTCGTTTCCTAGGTGAAAGAGAAATCGTTCATTATCAAAGATTCGGAGAAGCTTTAATGGATGTATATGATTATCAAGAAAGTAAAAAAACATTTTAATAAAAATAAAGCAGGTTCTATTTAATAGAACCTGCTTTATTTTTATTAAACATTAGATAAAACTCTTATTTTCGTCTCTTCATCTAATATATTAAATACATTTAAACTTTCATATTCTCCAACCATATATGTCTGTAAATACTTATATAACACATCTAAAACCGCATATTGCCCTTGGTTTCTAAAATATAACTGCAAATTAGATATATAAATCATATAACACTTATTCATTCTGATTTCTACATACTGTGAGTTACTTGATAACCTTGCATTTTCAAATAGCTCTTTTAACCTCATATATGCACATTCTGAATCTCTATTAGTTACACAGTTACTTAATCTTTCATCTAGAGCGTTCTCTATGTTTAAAACAGCATCTCTATCCATATAAAATTCTATATAGCAATTATTCTTACTGTATTTAAATTGGTAAAAATCAGTTATTAAGCACATGACTACACTCCTTCACTTAATACTATAATTATGATGACTTTATTAGTATTTTCAATTTACAATCATATTTATACACATAAAGTAAAAAAAAATAAAAAGCTTAGCTTTTTATTTTTATAAAACTCTTCTTGCATTTGTAAATTTAGAATTATAGTAACTATTGAACTGTGATATTACAACTTTTCCAGCTCCTGACGAAGCATGTATAAATTCATTATTTCCAATATATATACCAACATGATTTACTACACCGTCTCCATCTGTATCAAAGAAAACTAAATCTCCTTTTTGAAGATTACTTTTGCTTACAGATGTCCCATATTTGCTTTGCTCTTTAGAAACTCTAGGTAGGCTTTTTCCTGCTCCATTTTTAAATGAATAAAGCGTGAATCCTGAACAGTCAAAAGTATTTGGACCTTCAGCTCCCCACACATATTTCTTTCCTAATTGTTGTTTAGCAATATTTATAACTTTATCTGCACTAGATGATTGCCCTGGATTTTCTCCCCCACCTGAGTCTACAGTTCCTAAATATTGAGATGATACATATCCTATTGTTCCATTATAATTTATTTTTGACCATCCATTATTCTCTGATATTACTCCTACTTGTGTTCCTCTACTCAATGATCTTATTACTGAGTAATTAGTTCCTGGTCCTTTTCTAAGATTTAAACTACTGGCAGTAACTTGCTTATTTTCTTTTACAGTATTATCTTCTTGTCCACCACCTGAATTTATATCTCCTAAATATTGAGATGATATATATCCTATTGTTCCATTGTAGCTTATTTTTGACCATCCATTGCTTTCTGATATTACACCTACTTGTGTTCCTTTGCTTAAAGCTGTTATTACTGAGTAATTAGTTCCCGGTCCTTTTCTAAAGTTAACACTACTTCCTGTAACTTGCTTATTTTCTTTTACAGTATTATCTTCTTGTCCGCCACCTGAAGTTATATCTCCTAAGTACTGAGATGATATATATCCTACTGTCCCATTGTAGCTTATTTTTGACCATCCATTACTTTCTGATATTACACCTACTTGTGTTCCTTTGCTTAAAGTTTTTATAACTGAGTAACTTGTTCCCGGTCCTTTTCTAAAGTTTACGCTATTTCCTGTAACTTGCTTGTTCCCTTTTACAGTATTATCTTCTTCATTTCCTGTAGATCCTGATACATAATCACCATGTACAAATCCTTCTGTTCCATTATACTTAATTTTTGTCCAAGAACCTACAGTTTCTATATATTCAACTTTATCTCCTGTGTTTAACTTTCCAATAGATGAGTAATTAGTCCCTGGCCCTTGTCTAAAGTTTACAGAATTCCCTTTTATAGTTCTATAATCAACACTTTTAGTTTGTTCATTCGTATTAGCAAACGATACCCCAGTAGAAGCTGGAATTATTATCGCCGCTGAAATTAATCCAGCTATCATGCTTTTTTCTTTAAATTCATATATTTGCTTTGCTCCTCTCCCTATAAATATTCGATAATTTCAATAATATATTTTTATACTATAGTTATTATTACAAAATTGTAACATTTTGTCTATCATTGTAACGACTTCCCAATTATACCTAGTTATATGTCAATTCATTATATACGGATTTTACTTTTTCTTTATACATATAATTTTTATAGTTTTCTTGAAGTTACTTCTTTTTATGTGCTAATATATTTAATAGGTTTTATTAAGGAGGTTTTAAATATGAAACTGATATTAGCAGAAAAACCCTCTGTTGCTAAAACAATAGCCTCATTTTTAGGTGCTAAAACTAAACGTGATGGATATTTTGAAGGAAATGGCTATATAGTTACTTATGCTGTAGGTCATTTAGTATCTTTATATGATGTTAAAGATTACGATAAGTCTTATGCAGGATCTTGGAAAAGTGAAAACTTTCCTTTTATCCCTGATAAATTTAGATTCAAAGTTGACGGGTCTAAATCTAAGCAATTTAATATAGTAAAATCGTTAATTCATAGAGACGATGTTGAAGAAATTATAAATGCTACAGATAATGACCGTGAAGGTGAACTGATAGCTTTTTTGATTTTTCTAACAGCTAAAAATAAAAAGCCTGTAAAAAGAATACTAGTAAATGAATGGACTCCTGAAGATATTAAAAGAGGCCTTTCAACTTTAAAAACAGATGAACAGATGAGAAATCTACAAGCTGCAGGATATACAAGACTAGTAACTGATTGGCTAATTGGAATTAATTTTACATCAATGACTACTTTGAAATACGGAAATGGAAAACTATTAAATATCGGTAGAGTTATACTTCCAACTGTAAAGTTAGTTTATGATAGAGATATGGAAATAGCTAATTTTGTTCCTAAAACATATTATGAAATAGAAGGAAACTTTAGTTGTTCTAATGGTAAATATAAAGGTAAGTATATAAAAGGAAAAGAATCAAAATTTGATAGTATAGATGATGCTAACAAAGTAATAGATAGTATAACTTCACCTACTGGTATTGTTAAAGATAAGAAAGTTACAACCTCTAAAGAGTATGCTCCTAAATTATTTAGTTTAACATCTCTTCAAGGTTACATAACTTCAAAATACTCTAGCTTTACTTCTGATAAAGTCTTAAAAGTGTGCCAGTCTTTATATGAAGGTAAGGGAAAAGGTGGATATATAACATATCCAAGAACTGATTCTATATACTTGGAGGAAAGCTTAGCTGGTAAGGCATCTCAAACTTTAGAAAAGATTAAAGTTGGACTTCCTTATGCAGATAAGATTAAATTCACTAAAAGTAAGAGAGTTTTTGATTCTTCAAAAGTTGATAGCCATAGTGCCATTATGCCAACTTACATAATTCCTACTAAGCTGACTCCTGATGAAGAAATTGTATATAATGCTATAAAGGATAGATTTGTAGCTAACTTCATGCCTCCTGCTGAATATGAAAACACTGAAATTCATACTTTCGTGGATGACCATAAATTTTTAACAAAGGGTAAAGTTCTTAAAGTTAAAGGATACTTAGAAGTTTATAATAAGGAAGAAAAAGATGACTTATTGCCATTTGTTAATAAAGATGAGGTTGTAGATGTTGTTAAAATGGATATATTAACAAAACAAACTACACCACCTAAGTCTTACACCGAAGATACATTACTTAAAGCTATGAAAAACTGCGGTAAAAATGTATCTGATGATGATACAGCAGTTTTATCAGGTTACTCAATAGGTACTTCTGCTACTCGTGCTGAAGTTTTAAAGAAAATTTCAGAAGTAGGCTATGTAAATAAAAAAGGTAAATCTTATTATATTACTGATTTAGGTAAAAACTTAGTTGAAATATTCCCTTTAAAGGATTTACTAGATGTTGATTACACTGGTAAACTTGAAAAAAGCTTAAGTGACATTCAAAGAGGAGAATTCACTAGAAGTGAGTACCTTACAAATATAATGAACTTCATAGTAAATGGAGTTGAAGCTATAAAAAATGATAGTAATAAAAATATTAGTACTGAAGTTTATAGCTATAATCCTAAAACGAAAAGATATTCTAAAGGAACTTTCTCTAATGATGGAACAAAACAAGAAAGCTTCGGAAAATGTCCAGTCTGTCAAAATGATGTGGTTGAATGTTCTAAAGGTTATATTTGCACTAATTATAAAGAATGTAAATTTGGAATTTGGAATAGTGACAAATTCTTATTAGCTTTAAAGAAAAAACCTAACAAAACTATGGTAAAAAGCATTTTAAAAAGTGGTTCTGCTAAAGTTAAAGGTTTGACTAGTAAAAGTGGAAATAAATTTGATGCTATTTTAAAATATACTAAAAAAGATAATGGGTATTTCTCTTGGGACATGGAATTTGAGAAAGAGAAAGAAAAAGAAAAAGAGAAGTAAATTAACTCTGTTTATTGGCTTCGTATACAACATATGTATTTCCTTTACACGACGTACTTTGTACGGAAGTGTTTCGTCAATACATATGTTGTATACTTCGCTTATTCAGAAATAATTTACTTCTCTTTTTCTTTTACATGGATGAATTGTTAAGATTGTTGATTAATTTGATTAAGTTATCTTTAAAGTTTATATCATCTTCTTTTTGTCTTTTTTAGGTCCTTTCATTCTAGAACCTGCATTTCTAGCTTTTTTAGATATGTGTCTTGTAAATAATAATTGATCAATATTTTCACTTGTATAAAGTTTACCATTTTGATTTATTGGGTTACCTGATTTTGCTAAAACCATAGCAGCAAGTCCATAATCTTGAGTTACTACTATATCATCTTTCTTAACCTTGTTTACTAATGCAAAATCTACCGAATCTGCCCCTTTAGATAAAATGATTGTTTCTATGCCTTGCTTATTAAATATATGCGAAGTATCACACATTAGTATTACTTCTATCCCAAGTTTTCTTGCAACTTCTATAGTTATATCAACAACAGGACATCCATCCGCATCTATTAAAATTTTCATATCTTTCTCCTAATTATTTGACTTTACTTAATTATAAACTAAAATAAAAAAAAAGACTGCTTCCGAGACAGTCTTTTAAATGGGTGGGTATTAGGTTTAAAATACTATTTTATGGGGGGATAGTATTTTATCTAAAGGTTATAGGGGTGTCATTGGGAGAATGAACACCCTCTTTAATATTTATGTCAATTCCTATTGTTTTCTAGTTGTTTTTTGTCTAATCTTGTTGTCTATGTATACATAGTACTACACATTTTTGCCAAATTCCATATTAAAAAATATTTTTTATAAAAATTTTATTTTATGACAAATTAAAATGAAACGTTAAATTTAAATTAATAATTTTTTAATGTTGTTTAATTTTATTTACCTTTTTTACTCCATGTAATGCTATAAATATAAACCCTAACTTATATATAGTAGGAATTATTGTTCTAAAATATATATATAGTTTATGATCTATTATATCTAAAACTCTAGGCCCTATTCCCCATAATGCAGGATATCCTATCCAAATTATCGTAGTAAACAACGCTAGCATTTTATATAGTTTATATTCGTAACATCCCTGAATGCTAGCTATATTTTCTAAAGGCCCCCATATTAGCCAAAAATTTATAATAAAAAGCACACAGCTAATCAAAAGAGTAATCCCATTTATAAATCCAGTTGAATTATTTGAAGTTATAAAACTTATTGTCATTATTAAATATACAAAAACTATACTTAATACAAGTTTCTTATTTTTATGATCATAATACATTCCAATTGTTCCTAATATATTAATTAGTATCGGAGTTATAATCAACCAATCTAAGTATATAATTATCATGTAAAAACTTCTACTTGGATGTATGTTCATAAAAATAGCTTTACTTATATATAATGATGTTGAGATTAGTAGTGCATAAAAACTTAAATTATAAAATTTTTTAGGAACATAATCTATCTTTTTTCTCATAAATATTATCATAAGCATTCCTACTAACATAATGAATATACATGCCCAATTTATCAATATAATTTCGTGCTTCATTTTAATATCCTTTCATTTTTACTTATAATCCTATCTTTTCCAAATTAACAAAAAATAGACTGATTAAGTTTACTAAATATTTATAACCAGTCTGTTTTATCTATTTTATTATTATCCCCATTAGTTTAGCTAACTCTAAAGTTTGTGAAACCGAAAATGTAGCTCCTCTTAGATCATTTAGTTTAACTTCACAACCGTCTATACTAGAAGTTGTAAAATCAACCCCATTCAATGGAGTTCCACTAAATATAGAACTATTTAAATCTGAAGAATTCAATATTAGTTTATTATTTTGTACTTCTTGGAAAACTGCATTTTGAAAATCTGAATCTGTAATTAAAACTCCCTTAAATTTTGAAAATGAAAAATTAGAATATCTACCTAAACAATCTTTAAATTCAACATCTTTTAAAATCGAATCTTCAAACAACGTTCCGGTTAACTTGCAATTTACAAATTTAGTTCGATAAATCCCACTATCATCAAAATTAATATTCGATAAATTACAATTTTCAAATATCACATCAGTTATATCAATTTTTCTAAAATCACAACTTTCAAATTCTACATTTTTAAATATACAAGAATTCAAACTAAGCCTAACTTCATAAATACCTGATATTGTAGTATTTTCAATTATTTTATTTTCTAAGTATTCCTCTTCAAAAATTTCATCAATTACATTCGTTGGTATCCCCAAATTATTGCTTATTTTCGGCTCTTGTATTTTATTTTTCATATCTAAAACTCCTTTATATCTTTATATGACTTTTCCTTATCTTCTTTATGAGTTTCAGTTTCTTTTCCATATCCATAAACATTTCTATATCTATATATAAAAGTCACAGAAATTATCATAGATAAAACTTCTGCTATTGGTACTGCAAGCCATACTCCATTTACACCTAAAAATCTAGGTAAAATTAATATTCCTGATATTATAAACACAAATGTTCTTAAGAATGATACAGCTGCTGATATTTTTCCATTTGAAAAAGCTGTAAACATAGCTGATGAGAAAATATTTATTCCCGTAAATAAAAAGCTTAGTGAGAAAAGAGAAAAGCCTTTATATCCTATATCAAACACATCAGTTCCTTTAGGCGAAAATATCCCTACTATATTTGGAGCAAATAATGTTGCAATTATAAATAAGGTAACTGAACTCATTAATGTAAATCTTATACTGTACTTAATTATTTTTTTAGTTCTGATTTATTATCATTACCATAATTATAACTTATAATTGGCGCAACTCCAGAAGAAAATCCTATATATGCAGAATTTATTAAAAATTCGCCATATAAAACTATAGTTATAGCGGCTACTCCATCTGCTCCTAATAATTTCATCATTGCTAAATTAAATAACATAGTAGTTACTCCAGTTGAAAGATTTGTAACCATCTCTGAAGAACCATTAGAACACGCTTTTAATATTACTTTTAAATCAAATCTTGGTTTTACAAAATGAATAATAGATTTCTTTTTCATAAAATATATAGTTCCAAGTACTGCTGGTATTAAATTCCCCATACCAGTTGCAATAGCTGCCCCAGATATTCCCATATTCATTGGAACTATAAATATATAATCTAAAATCATATTAGTAAGACCCCCAATTACAGTCAAAGTAAGACCCACCTTTGGCTTTCCTGCTGTCATTGTTAAATATTGAAACAATAAGTTAACTATAAATGCGGGAGCAAATATAAGAAGCGCGGAAAAATAGTCTATACAATACTTATACAAATCAGGTGTAGATCCTAATAAATTCAAAATTTTATTAGAAAATATAAATCCTATTAAAGATATTAAAATTCCTAAAATAAATCCTATTAATACAATTAAAGTAAAGTTTTCTTTAGCTTCTCTACTTTTATTTTCTCCTAATTTTTTAGCTATAACTGCACTTCCACCTGTAGCTAACATTACCGCAATAGCTATTACTATATTTAAAAACGGATATACTATGTTAACTGCTGACAATGCATCTGTATTTACAAATCTAGATACAAATACTCCATCAACAATTGTATATAAAGATATAAACACCAACATAACAATAGATGGTATAGTGAACTTTATAAGTGATGAAAATTTAAAACTTTTTGCTAATGAATTTTCCATATTAACCTCCTGAAAACTTTCTCTCATAATAATATAAAGTATGTAGTTACTCCACAGTCAAGTCGTATTTTAAAATTTTATTTAAATTTTTTTGTTTACTATCAAATTTTATGGGTATTGAATTTAAAGAGGTGACATTAATATGAATAATCTAGATAAAATATTTATTAAAGAATTTCTTTCAAAGCTTGATACTAATCCATTTGAGGTTAAGCTTTGGGATGGAGAAGAATTTTTAATCGGAGAAGGAAATCCTTCTTTTAAAGTTTGTTTCAATAATCCACTAAGTAAAAAAGATTTACTTACTAGCACATCATTAACTCTAGGTGAAGCTTACATGCGTGGTGACATTACCATTGATGGAGACCTATTACTTACTCTCGATACTTTATTTGGTTGTCAAAAAGATCATTTCCACACTAACTTTGCTAAGCTTGGTAAAATATTTTCAAAAGCTGGTAATGAAAAGAAACAAAAATCTGAAGTTTGCTATCATTACAATCTAGGTAATAATTTTTACAGTCTTTGGTTAGACAAAACACTTAGCTACTCTTGCGCTTATTTCAAAAACGAAACTGATACACTTTACGAAGCTCAAATGAATAAAATACATCACATATTAAAGAAACTACAATTATCTGAAGGCGAAACTCTACTTGATATAGGATGTGGATGGGGTTATCTTCTTATAGAAGCCGCAAAAAATATAAAATAAAAGGTACTGGAATTACTTTAAGTGAAGAACAACACAAAAAATTCCAAGAAAGAATAAAAGAAGAAGGTCTTGAGGATTATTTAGAAGTTAAATTAATGGACTATAGAGATCTTGAACATTCTGGAATGTCTTTTGATAAAATAGTTAGTGTTGGAATGCTTGAACATGTAGGGCGTGAACATTATGATTTATACTTAAAAAATGTTAATAGTGTTTTAAAACCAAAAGGTCTTTTCTTATTACATTACATAAGCGGTCTTACAGAATCTCCTGGTGATGCTTGGATAAAAAAATATATATTCCCTGGTGGAGTTATTCCTTCTTTACGCGAAATTATAGACATGTTCCCTAAATACGATTTCTATACTTTAGATGTAGAAAGTTTAAGAAGACATTATACAAGAACTCTAATTGAGTGGTATAAAAACTTTGATAAAGAAAGAGATACTATAAAAGGAATGTTTGGAGAAGAGTTTTTGAGAATGTGGGATTTATACCTTACTTCTTGTGCTGCTTGCTTCAATAATGGAGTAATAGACTTACATCAAATTTTAATAAGCAAAGGTGTTAACAACAACATTAAAATGACTAGAGCTTATATGTACGAAGATTAATTAAACTTAAAAATGAGTAAATTTCTTGTTATAATTTAAACCAATTGTGGTGGGAAATGTGTACATTTTTAAATATTACATAAGAACATAAATATTTATAATTAATTACATACTATAAAAGCTGTCTCAAATATATAGCTTATGATAAATTTATAATTTCATTGCTATTAATTTTGAGACAGCTTTTTATTTACATTTTTATAGTTCCATCTACTATATTAATTGTTCTATCTGCTTTCTTAGCTATATTTATATCATGAGTTATAACTATTAATGTTTGCTTAAACTTTCTTATAGATTTTTTTAATAACTCCATTACTTCATCTGTTGTTTTACTATCTAAATTTCCCGTAGGCTCATCTGCAAGAATTATACTTGGCTTTGTTGATAATGCCCTTCCTATTGCAACCCTTTGTTGTTGTCCTCCTGATAATTGACTAGGAAGATGATTTTTTCTATCTTTAAGACCTAAAACATCTATTAGTTCACTTATGTATATTTCATCTATATCATCGTTTCCTAACATTAATGGAAGTTCTATATTTTCTTCTACATTTAATACAGGAATTAAATTGTATTGTTGAAATACAAACCCCACTTCTTTTCTTCTATATTCTGCTAGTTCTACATCTTTTAACTTACTAATATCTTTTCCATTTACTTTTATGCTTCCACTACTTATCTTCTCAAGCCCTCCTAGCAAGTGAAGAAGTGTACTTTTACCACTTCCACTAGGCCCTATTATTGCAACAAATTCTCCCTTTTCTATATTTATATTAACATTATTTAATGCGTTTACTTTACTCTCTTTATTTCCATAAGTTTTTGATAAATTTATAGTTTCTAAAATTGACATATTAAATCCTCCCAATATCCTTATTCATTTATATTTATCATTTCAACTACACTTACTTTTTCTAATTTTTTAGCAGGTAAGTAAGTTGCAAGTACTCCAATTAATGCATTTATTACTATTATCGATATATAATCTATATATCTTATACTAAATTCAATCCCAAACTTAGATACTCCAAACGAGTCATATGTTGTTTTATTTAGAATTAAAGATACAAATATAATTATTAAACTAGATATTGCTGTATATATAATCCCTTCAAATATTATCATTTTTCTAAAGTCTTTATTATTAAGTCCCACTGCTCTTAACATTCCAAATTCATTAGTTCTATCTACTATGCTTTGGCTTATATTATTTACTACATTTACAACTGCAATTACAAATAGTACTACTACTATAGCAGCATTAAAAACTCTAGATTTTTCATACATTGCATCAGAATTTCTCTTTTCTTCAATTATATTTCTAGCCATAGCACCTTTAACTTTTATAGTAGTTTTTAGTATTTCATCGTAAACTTTTTTGTCATTTGCACCTTCTTTTAAGTTTATATTTATAGCTTGATAAGCTTTACTATTTGTTGCTTTAGAAAATGTATCTTCGCTCACTATTACATCTACACAATGATCGCTTGTGTATGTATCTTCTGCCATAAATGGATAGCTAACTACTGCACCCACTTTAAATTCTTTTTCTATGTATTTCCCATCAGTATCTTCTAATCTACATGCCTCTACAGACTTTTCTCCATCTTCTCTAAATTTAACTTTAACAGTATCACCTATCTTTATATTTGCAACAGGCTTACCGTTATCAACCTTATTATAATTTACCCCTCCATCAAATTTTTCTTCAGTAACCATAGGAACATAAACTACTGCTAAGTCTTCTTTTTTCATTTTTTCAATATCTATGTTTCCTTGTACTAAATAATTATTTAATTCTTTTAAAGCTTTTCATCATATCCTCTAAGATTTTGTTTTAATATCAACTCATCATTTATTTTATCTTTTACAAGATATCCTTTAAAAAGGTTACTTCCCCTGATAGATTTATTTATAGAATCAAAATAACCATCATTAGCTATATCATCTTTATTTATAACCATTCTTCCATTCATTATTTGAGATTTTACTACTTCTTTTACCCCATCTATATTTTCAATTTGTTTTATATCTTTTTTACTTAATCCATTTCTTTGATTTTCATTTTCATAAACATCAATTTTCATATCAGAATTATTATAAAGTTCTCTATTTGATGTAAAATCATCTTCTTGAGACAAATGTAAACGATAGTTAGAGTTTATAAATAAAATTCCACAGATGCTCATAGATAAAACTATCATTATAAATCGTTTTTTATTTCTTAATATATTTTTAAAAGATATAGCTTTATATGTTTTCATATATTTACTTAAATCTTTAACACTTACTCTATTTCTTTTTATGCTATTTTCTTTTCTGTTGCCTTTTATAGAGTCTATAATAGATAACTTATTTATCTTTCTATATGTAAAAAATGATATTAAAAGTAATATTAAAACCATAAATAATATAGCTAGTGTTATTTCAAATAATGGATACACCATATGTGAACTTATAATTTTTCCATCTAAAGCTATACTTGTTTTTAATTCACTCGATTTTTTATAAGCTATTAAAGATACTCCTAATCCTCCTACAATCCCTATAGGCATACCTATAACACCTAAAGTCATTAACTCATTTAATATCAATTTAAATACCTTTGAATTTCTAGCTCCTATTGCCCTTAATACTCCATATTCTCTAAATCTTTTATACATAGATATATTAAAAATACTGTATATAACTATTCCGCATATTAAACTTATAACTAATACACTTAATATATTGTCTAAACTAATATTGTTTGCATCATTTGAAATTGATATCAAGTCTTCTTGAGTCCCTATATTGTCTTTATTTATATTAGCTTTTTTTGCAAGTTCTAAAGAATAATCCTGTATATCTATTTTCTCATTAAAAGCTACTCCAACTTCTAAATGTTCACTTCCCTTTTGAAGAGGTAAGTACATTTGCATTTTAGCTACTTGCTTTTCAGTAGGTCTATCTTTTATAATCCCTACTAACTTAAAGTCTTCATCTTTTACATTCTTGTTTATATCTTCAACATTAAGCTTTATATTTTGGTTTAATGCAGGCTGTATTCCTAAGTTTTTTAAAACCCATTCTTCAGCTACTATTTCATTTTTTCTTTTGGAAGTCTTCCTTTTCAAGCTTTGAATTTGATATTATATAATCATCATTACAATTTAACATTATTACAGATTGTTTTTCTTTATCTGTTGTAATTCCATGAAAATTAAAAGCACCTACATTTTCTACATCACTAGACTTTTCAATTTTTTCTAGCTGATTATAATCTAAGTCTTTGAATGTTGTATGATATATTCCCGTATTGTATTTCATTGTTTGTAATTCATTCATTTTTTCTGTTTTTGTTAAAGTTAATACTCCAACTATCATACCTACTGATAAAATGATACTTAGTATAATTGCAAATGACCTAGCCTTATAGGCTTTCATATATCGAACTCCTAAGTTTAAATTTTTTTTCATAATTCTTCCCCTTTCTATTAAACTACTTTATATCTACAAGTGAATTCTACATTAAATTTTTTATCAAAAAGGTAATTTAGGTTCATTGTATAAACTTCTTTATTCAATTGTAATAATTACAACTTTTCGTAATAAATTCTTAATAATTTAATCTTGTGTTTATAGATTTAATGCGTAAAACTCTATGTTATAATAACTTCTGAAGGAGTGATTTTATGGGTGAAAATATATTAATAGTTGATGATGATAGAGAAATAGTTGATGCTATTGAATTTTATCTAAAACCAGAGGGGTTTAATATTTTAAAAGCATATGATGGATTGGAAGCTATTGAAAATTTAATAGATAGTAATATAGATTTAGTTATTATGGATGTTATGATGCCAAATATGGACGGACTTAAGGCTACTCTTAAAATTAGAGAAAAGAACAATATTCCTATAATACTTTTATCTGCAAAAGATCAAGATATGGATAAAATCTTAGGATTAAACATGGGTGCTGATGATTATATAACTAAACCATTTAATCCATTAGAACTTATAGCTCGTGTTAAGTCTCAACTCAGAAGATTTATAAACTTAAATACAATGAGTGAAAATACCCATATTTCTAGTTGTAATAATTCAATATTAAGTAGTGGTGGACTTTGCCTTAATAAAGATACAAAAGTAGTTACTTTAGATGGGGAGAATATTAAGGTTACTCCTATTGAGTTTAAAATTTTAGAGTTTTTGCTTGAGAATAAAGGAATTGTTTTTTCTTCTAAGGATATTTATGAACATGTGTGGGAGGAAATAGCTTATAATTGTGAAAAAACTGTAGCTGTTCATATTAGAAGGATTAGAGAAAAAATAGAAATTAACTCAAAAGATCCTAAATATTTAAAGGTGGTGTGGGGAATTGGTTACAAAATCGAAAAAATTACTTATTAATAATCCACTTTTAAAGTTTTCATCGTTGTTTATACTTTCTATATCTTTATCAACATTATTTGAATCATACTTATATACTCATCGTATGAGGGAATTTGCATTAAGTCAAAAAAGTTTAGTTGCTTTTATGTTGGGAGCGACCTTAATTTCTTTGATATTTTATTTAACTAATAGAAAAGCTAATATTAAATTTCTATATTCATTAGTTAGGCTTATAAAAATGTGGGCTCCAGTTGAAGCATTAATAATTATTATATGGTTTTTTTATACAACTAGAAGTTACATTATACTTTATTCATTTAGTGCTTTTCCTTTTGATGCAGTTATAAACGACGTGATCATTTTATGGAGTGTTTATATTGCATTTCTTAGTATTTATTATAGCAAAGATAATATAAAATCTAGATTTATAACTATTAAAATTTTAGTCAGCTTTATTTCTAAAAATAATAAAAATACTTTAAATAAAAAAAATCTCATTTATATTTATTGCTACTATGTTATTTCAATTTACATTCAATTATATATCAATGTTTTTATTTGGTGCTCGCTCATTAGATGCATTGATTAAAGCAACTCATCTAACTTTACCTTGTTTGATATGCTATGCTTATATTTATAAAAAGATTGAAGAAAAAGTCGATTATATAGAATATATAGAGCGAAATATTAAAGATATAGAAAAAGGTGATTTAGAGCATGAACTTGATATTATAGGTAATGATGAGTTAGCCTCTATTGCACAAAGTGTAAATAATATAAGCGATGGATTAAACAATTCTCTTGAAAGTCAATTAAAAGGAGAAAGAACAAAAACAGAACTTATAACAAATGTTAGTCATGACTTAAAACTCCATTAACTTCAATTATTAGCTATATAGATATTTTAAAAAATAATGAACTAGATGAGCAAACAACTAAAACTTATATAAATATACTAGATAAAAAAGCTGCTAAACTTAAAACCCTTGTCGAAGATATATTCGAAGCGTCTAAAATAAGTAGTGGTGATATAGAACTTCATTTTGAAAAAACAGATATAAAAGAACTTTTAATACAAAGTATTGTTGAGCTTGACGATAAGATTGAAGCTTCTAATCTTGATTTTATAATTGATACCCCTGACTTCCCTGTATTTAGTAATATAGATGGAAAAAGAATGTTCAGGGTATTTGATAACTTGATTACTAATATAACAAAATACTCTTTGCAAAATACAAGAGTATATATTGATGTTTATACGAATTACGGATATGTTTTTATATCTATGAAAAATATATCTAATCATAAATTAAACATATCACCTAATGAGCTACTTGAAAGATTTGTTCGTGGAGATGTTTCAAGAAATACAAATGGAAGTGGACTTGGGCTTTCAATTGCTAGAAATTTAGTTGAAATGCAATACGGATCTCTTGACCTAGATATTGATGGTGATTTGTTTAAAGTTACTTTAAAGTTTGAATTGCTTAATGATGGTGTTCAACTTGAAGAATGTAGCAATATATAGTTGAGGGTAGCATAATGCTACCCTTACTTATTATAATTTATTCTAAAGTTTTTATTTGTTCTATAAAATCTTCATCTTGAACATTTTTTAATGTTTTCAATGTAGTTATTATAATTATTGCACTTATAACTAGTAATATTAAAATTACAGCTATTATAAACTTTAAGTTGATTAATTGAATAGTTTCAAAGGATTTTATTATTATATACCTTACTATCAAGGTAGGTATTATAGAAATAATAAAACCTAATACAATGTATATACAACTTTCTAGTACAACAATCTTTTTCACTTCATCTTTAGATATTCCTATACCTCTAAATAATGCAAATTCTCTACTTCTACTATTTATGCTCGTAACTATAGTATTACAACAGTTAAATAATGATAGTAAAACTATAACTCCAACAACTAAAGTCATAATCATAGCTTTTTGATTATCACTTTTTTCAAGTGCAGCTGATTCACTTTTGTATGGTATCAAAATGCCCTTTCCTGATTTTTCTATTATTTTATTTAATTCACTCTCAACGTGTTTCTCATTTGCAAGCTTACTAGTCCACACATCAAATCTTTCATATGATTCAACCCCTGTAAATTTATTCATTTGATTTATTGACATGACAGCTCCAAAGCTTGTGCCTCCACCTTGAGAAAATATTGGTAAATATTTTATAATACCTCCTATAATAAACTCTTTAGAAATTGTTTCTTTATAATTTCCTGTTTTAGAATCTACAATATCAAAATTTACATTAACTTTATCTCCCATTTTTATATTAATTGACTGACATGTTGTATTATCTATATATATATATGATTCTTTATTTAATTTACTTAAATTCTCTTTTCCTTCTATTAATACATCATTTAATAATTCTGTATCTTCAATGCCTAAAACCTCAAAATTATTTTTATATACTTTTGCACCACTTTTTATTTCAGCATTTTTTTCAAGCCTAGGTTTCTCCATTTTCCAGTATTCTGATTTTTTATTTATATTATTATCATCTGTTTTTATATTAAAATGTTTGTCTCTCAATGCATTTACTTTTTTAACTCCATCTATATTTTCTATCTCTTTTAATACTTTTAAATCATAACTTTTTTCATTTTGTATGGTAGATGATGGATCAATATTTTGTATCGAATACTCTCCTGGTATCCATAGTCTCATTCCACCAGAATCTAAAAAATTGCTAGTTGATTTAGTATATACTGTAAACATTAAAAAGAATATTATTACCATTGATGTTATAGCTACATTCGTACGCTTTTTGTTTCTTTGTATATTTTTAGATGCTATATTTCCATAATCTTTGTAAAATTTGTTCATAAATTTACTTATTATTGATTTTGATTTATTTTAATTTTTCATCATTTCTTCTTATACAAATCATAGGGTCTATTTTAGAACATAGTCTAAGTGGTTTATATACAGATATTATTACAGTGAATATGCTAAGTAATGCTGATATTATATATGTACTCATATAATTTGGACTTTTTATTGAATTTGCATAATCAATGTTATATATTACTCCTATTACATAATCTCTAAATAAATTTGATATAACTTCTCCTAATAACAATCCTATTGGGATACTTATAATAGAATATATAAATATTTCTATTATCATAATTTTTGATACATCTATTGGTATAAACCCTAATGCCCTTAATATACCAAAATCCTTTGTTCTATTTGATACCAATATA
The DNA here is from genome assembly GCF_025671395.1 of Paraclostridium sp. AKS73. Lineage (NCBI taxonomy): Bacteria > Bacillati > Bacillota > Clostridia > Peptostreptococcales > Peptostreptococcaceae > Paraclostridium > Paraclostridium sp. AKS73. The sequence goes on from NZ_JAIXHU010000002.1 coordinate 75,056, forward strand.
TAAAATATGTTGTATATAAGCAATATTGTAGTAAATGCTAGAACCATATTAATTATTATATATGGTATTTTTAAGCTCATACTATCTGACATTGCTATTATTAACTTATTATTTAAGTTCATATAATCTTTATTTAAGTTTTCTTCTTTTACAAGTTTTTCCACTTGCTTAGGTATATTTTTTCTTTTTTAAAAGTTAACATAACTTGGTCGTATTTATCTTTAACTGGTATATTTTTAATAGCACACTCTTCACTTATAGCTCCTATAGACATCCCTTGTTCTTTTAAAAGAGAGTCTGATTTTAAAATACCTACTATCTTGAAATCTTTTTTACCTGTATATAAAGTACTTCCATTTGCTTTAGGTTTCATATAATTTAATTTTATTGTTTGTCCTATTGGGTTTTTCATTTTCTTTTGATCTATATACCATGAATCTACTGCAATTTCATTTTCCTTAGTTGGAAATTTTCCTTCTTTTAATTCATAACATTTATTTATTTCTTGTGCTACATTATCATCCCATAATATTTGTAATGTCTGAGCATGCCCAATTTCATGAAGCCCTAAAAGCATAGATTTACCTATTTTATCTACTCTAGAGTTATTTTCTATATCTTTTACCTGCTTGTTAGTTGGATTCCAATATGAAACATTTTTTAACCCTAGTTCTTGTTTTGCTTGATTTATCATTATATTTCTTGCATCTTCACTTATTATATTCATTACTAAAAAAAGCGCAGTTGAAATTATAATACTTACAATTATTAATAATGAATTTTCTTATTTTCATAATATAACTTTTAACTACATCTATAAGTTTCATAATCTCACCTACTCCCTAATAAATCCATCTTCTATTTTAATAATTTTATCTGCATATTTAGCAATATCCATATTATGAGTTATCATTATTATCGTCTGATTATATTTTTTCTGAGATTCTTTTAAAAGATTTAATACTTCACTTTCTGTTTTTGTATCTAAATTTCCCGTAGGTTCATCTGCAAATATAATAGCAGGCTTATTTACAAGTGCTCTTCCTATTGCAACCCTTTGTTGTTGCCCCCCTGACAATTGATTTGGCAAATGATTTTTCTTTCTTTTATATTAAGTAACTCCATCAATTCATTTACGTATCCATCATCTTGATTACTTGTATTTATAGTTGGTAATTTTATATTTTCTTCTACTGTTAAAACTGGTATCAAGTTGTATGATTGAAATATTAATCCTATTTTTTCTTTACGAAGCAATGATCTTTCTTTTTCATTTAAAGAAGAAAGATTTGTATTTTCTATAATTACATCTCCATATGTAGGGGCTTCAAGTCCTGCCATTATATGAAGAAGCGTACTTTTCCCACTCCCACTTTTACCTACTATTACAACAAACTCGCCTTTGTTTATTTCTAAGTTTATATGACTTAATGCCTTTACCTCAGTTTCATTTTCTCCATACACCTTACTCAAATTTTTTATTTTTAAAATTGACATATTTACCTCCTAAAATCCCCATAAGTATTTTCATAAAAAATATATATTTTATTTAATCTTTTAACAATATAAAAGACACAACTGGGTATTTTTTAGATATAACTGGGCAAAAAAGAACATCTAATTGTTTAGATGTTCTTTTTTCCTTACTTTTATCACTATGCATTTTTTATGTATAAATTATTTTCATTAGGTTTTAATGGGATACAAATGTTTATTAAAAATCTAGTATTTAAATCATTAACTTCTAAATTTCCATTGTATTTTTCTATAGAATTTTTCATACTACTTATACCTATACCATGTAAAAACTTATCTTTTTTATTGGTTAAAATCTTACCACTTTTTAATTTAAAAATATTATTTTTTGGGTTTTCACATTTTATAATATATAGGCTTTTAACTATAGTTCCTTTTATGTTAATTTTCTTTGAAATACCGTTATCTTCTATATTCTCACAAGCTTCTATAGCATTATCTATCATATTTGAAAATATACTACATACATCTGCTGAGTCTATAAAATTACATTCTTTAAAGTTTATATCAGCTATCAAATCTATTCCTTTGCTTTCACAAATACGTTTTTTATCATTTAATATAATATCTAAAATCATATTATTTGTATTAAATATAGAATTACACTCTTTAAGTTGGTTATTTATACTTTCTACATATTCATTTTTACCATATAGATTTTCTATACATATCATATGATTTTCATATCATGATATAATTTTTTTACTTTCATTTGAGATTCTTGCATATTCAAATAATACTGATGCTGTAATTGTATATTTTCTTTTATGCATTTATTTTCTGCCCTTAAGTTACTATCTTTTGAAACTCTTATTATTAACCACATAAAGAATATGTTTAAAATAAGTATGCTACTTGAAATTAATGCAATAACAAAATCTAAAGCAAAGTTTGTTATTGATTGTGTTGTTTTGTATATAGTTGCAAATATTAATATAGCACTAAGTAGATTTAATATTATTGAGAAAAATATATATTTATATTGTTTATTATTTAAGTTAACTTTTAACTTTATAGTTTTAATTATTGTTACAATATATATAAGCAATAATTTGGTTAATATATTTACTTCTAAGAAAATTAATTTTTGATATAATAATGTGTAATACCATCCATATTCCATATCTATTAATCTATTACATAGTAAAGATAAAAGGCATATATGATTTCATTTAGTAAACCTAAAAATAATATATAACTTATACTTATAAGAACTATTTTTTTAATCTCTATTTTGTAGTTAATTTTTATAAATATACTTATTAAAGTTGTAGATAATATTGATTTAGCAAATTTAACTACTAACATCCATAAACTTGCTTCTTCAATTGTCCAATTAGATTTCAATATTATACTCATTGCAATAACTTCACATATAGAAGTTAGTATAATAAAAATAATTAAGCTGTTTATTATATTCTTTTTATTACTTTTTAACTCTACAAATTCATTTAATAGTACACTTAAAGTTGTTAATTCTATTGCAGAAGATATAAATATAATTAATGCATAAATAAAATTATTCTCTAACATATTATTGACCCCAACATATTTGTTAATTTAGTTTTTAAATTGCTCATTCTATGTTTGCTAACAGGTATCTCTTCATTTTTTATCATAACATTATCTTTTCCTATAAAATCAACATGCTCCATATTTATTAAATAACTCTTATGACATCTAAAAAAATTATGTACTAACAACTCTTTTTCTAAATTTTTAATCCTATTCTTAATATTGTAATCTCTATCTAAGGTGTGAATTGTTATATCTTTTTTTATAATTTCTATATATGTAATATTTTTAATAGATACTTTATGCTTGCTTCCATTTTCCTCTACAATCATAAAGTTATCTCTTTTGTTTATAATATCTGATATGCAGCTTAAAATATTTTCTTTTAAATCTTCATGTTCTATTGGCTTTAATAAGTATCTGTATGCTCTTACCTTATACCCATCTTGTACATACTCAATTAGTGAAGTTATAAAAATTATTTCTGAAACACTATTTTTTTCTCTAATTTTTTTTGCAACATCCATACCTGTTATTTCATCCATTTGTATATCTAGAAAAAATATATCTATATCTTCAATTTCAGAGCTTAAAAGTTCTTCTCCTGATTTAAATTCAAATATCTCAACCTTATTCGAAATTTCATCGAATATATTAAATATCGAATTATATAAATTACTTCTTTGTGACTCATCATCTTCACAAATAACTATTCTATACAATAAAATCTCCCCTATCTTATATATCTTTTCAATTAACTCATATATATATTACCATATTTTTACATAACTTATATTCAATATAATTTAAAGCACAAAAAACAAATGAGGTAATATAAAATTACGTCATTTGTTTCTTATTATTTAAAGTTTAATTAGATAAACATGTATTTTCACTTATTTTCCCTGATACCATGTTTTTTAAGTCTTTATTTGTCTTGTGAGCATAAAATGCAGTTAATATTACCGTAAACAAATCTGCTACTGCCTGAGTAAGTAATACCCCATCAACACCAATTAATTTTGGTAATATTACAATTGCTGGTAAGAAAAATATACCTTGTCTAGCTGTACCTACAATTAAAGCTTCTTTTGGCATCCCTAATGATTGATATAACACTGCATATAATTGTGTAAATCCTAATAGTGGATATAGTAAAAGTGTATATCTTAATGTTTTAGCACCTACCTCGATAACCGCTGGGTCATTACTAAATAAATTAATAGCAGTTGGCGCAAATATCATTAAGACTATAGTTGCTAATGTTGAAAATATAGTTGTCCTCTTAATAGATATGTTTATTGCTTTTCTTAATTTTTCATAATTTCCTGCACCATAATTATAACTTGCAATTGGTTGAAATCCTTGATTGTATCCTATAACGACAAACATAACTAATGAAGATAGTTTTAAAGCTATACCAAACGATGCTATTAACTCATTTCCATATGGTTTTGATGCTATGTTTAAAAGTCCCATAGATATACTTATTAAAGCTTGAATTAAAAAAGTTGCAGTTCCAACAGAGATAATTTCTCCATATATACTCTTTGATAATTTAAAGTTTTTTATACTTAATTTTAGATAACTTTTATTTGTTATATAATATGATAATAACAAAGCTACTGATGCAAGTTGCCCTATTACTGTAGCTAAAGACGCTCCTACTACTCCCATATTAAATGTAAACATTAGTATTGGGTCTAAAATTATATTTATTATAGCACCTAATGCCACAGCTACTGCACTAAGTTTTGTATTCCCCTCAGATCTAACAATATTTGCCAATGTTGGCATGATTATTGGTAAACTAGCACCTATTGCAATAGGTTTTGCGTATGCTATTGCATATGGCATTACACTTTCTGTTGCTCCTAATAACCTTAAAATTGGCTCTAGGAATATTAATATCAAAATAGTAAATATAATTCCTACTATTACTGATGATATTATTGCAGTTGATGCTACATCATCTGCACCGTCTTTATTCTTAGCCCCTAGAAGTCTTGCTATATAAGATGAAGCTCCTACTCCTATTAATTGACCCACTGCATTGATTAGTATAAATAAAGGAAATATAACTGATACCGCAGCCATTGCTAATGTGTCATTTAACATACCTATAAAAGCTGTATCTACTATATTATATATTGCACTTATTAAGCTGGCTATAATTCCTGGTATCGCAAATTTCCATATAAGTCTACCTATATTATCATCTTCCATTATCCTCGATTTATCTATAACTGTATCCATTTTATAAATCTCCTCCTTTGATAAAGCTATATTAATATATTATCAAATCTAGAGATTTATCGTTAATATATATATACTATTACTAGTTATAACTAAAACTTATAACAGTTACATACTTCTCATATTTTCTAAAAGTATTTCTAAAAATAATTTTGCTTCATCTGAAAGTTCTTCTTTTCTTCTCTTAATCCATCCCACTGTAAAATGAACACTATCATCTTCAAGTGGTATAGCCCTTATTCCACTAACGTTCTCTATTTTGTTAAATCCAGATGCTATTACATAAGCATTAGTTTCTAAAACAAACTGTGTTATAGTTTCTTTATCATTTAGATATATTGCTCTATCCTTATGAGAAAAACCTAATAAATCTAGCTCTACACTATATGTAAGTGCATTTATAGGCTCTTCTACTAAATGTACACATATAAATTCATTTAACTCCTCTGGCTTTATAACATCATTATTATATAGAGGATTGTTCTTACCTATGTAAATATATATTTTGTCTTTACATATTGGGTTAAACTCCAAATCTCTATTTTCTAAAACGCCTTTAAATACTCTCTCCTGCATATTAGAAAGTGCTATTATCCCTATCTCAGACTTCATTGTTGACACATCTTCTATTATCTTCTCTTTATGAGTTTCTTTCAGTGAAATTTTAACTTTTTTATTGTTAACTTTTTTATAAACCTCGCTCAATACAATTCCTAAAGTATACAACTTCATACTCGAAACTTCTAACTTAAATCCATTTTCTTGAGACAAGTCAGAGTATATTTTTTCTAAATTATCAATTTGATTTATTATATAAGTTGCATAAGTCAAAAAATCTTTACCTTCTTTTGTTAGTTTTACACCTCTGTTAGTTCTATCAAATATTTTTATTTTAAACTCTTCCTCTAAATTTACTATTGCTTTACTTAAATTAGGTTGGGATATGAATAAATTACTTGCAGCTTGATTCATAGATCCCGTTCTAGCTACTTCTATAAAATATCTTAGTTGGTTTATTTGCAATATACTGCCTCCATAAATATTATTTACTATATACTATTTTAAACAAAAAAAGAGCTTTTAAAAAGCTCTTATTCCTCATCGGGAAAATTATTACTAAATCTCATTTTTGCTATTTTTAATATTTCATTTAAATTGTACCCTTTTAATTTACATCCACACTTTGGACAATATTCTAATTTTTTAGAAACTAAAGCTCTGCAACTAGCCTCAGGGCATCTTACTTTTTCAGTTACTTTACCTACATCAAGACCACATCTTGGGCAAACTGTACCTGGTCTATTTGATACTTCCTTACCACATCTTGGACACTTGATCATTATTATCCCTCCTATAAAAATAAAAAGTTAATAATATATAGTATGGTAATAAGCTTGTTTATGTTATAGATTCAAATAAAAAACTCTTTCTAAATTTTTTAGAAAGAGTTTTTTTATATTATTTAAGTGTTATTAAACCTTCTTCTTCTACTACTTTTTGTCCATCTTCACTAGTTATATATTCCATAAACTTCTTACCATTTTCACTTAATTTATCTTCTTTGTATACTAGTAAAAATGGTCTTGATAGTTTATATTTTCCATCTTTAGCGTTTTCTGCTGTAGCATCTACTCCATCTACTTGAAGTGTATGTATACTATCATCTAAATAACTAAATGAAGTATATCCTATAGCATTTTCATTCCCAGCTACTGTTGACTTTACATTTCCGTTCCCATCACTTATTTGAGCTTCTTTTGTTAGCTCAGTTGACTCATATCCAACTATTTCTTGGAATGCATCTCTAGTTCCTGATCCATCTTCTCTTGAAACGACAACTATAGGAGCATCTTTTCCTCCAACTTCTTTCCAGTTAGTTATTTTTCCAGTATATATTCCTTTTAATTGATCCATTGTAAGAGACTTAACTTCATTATTTTTATGAGTTATTATACCTATTCCATCTACTGCTATTTTGTCTTCTTTAAGTCCTGCTTGCTTTTCTTCATCTTTTAAATCTCTAGATGACATACCTATTTCTGCTACCCCATTTATTGCATCTTTTATCCCTGCTGATGATCCTAATTGATTTATTTCTATAGATACTTTAGAGTCTACTGATTTGTAAGCTTCTGCTTCTTTTTCCATAAGTGGTCCTACTGAAGTTGATCCTGATACTGATACTTTACTTCCACCACCAGAATCCTTCGATCCACATCCTACAGCTAACGTTCCTACCATTATAGTACTCATTAGTAAAACTCCAATTTTCTTTTTAAACATAGGTAACCTCCACAAAGTTATAATTTTTTATAATCACTTTATTATTTTTCCGACTTTATTGTCGTTTATTCCTTTATTTGAATTTTCTTTACATTTTTATAATAAAGCAATTATGTTAAATCCAAATTAGAGATATGTTAACTATTGGTAAACAACATTAAGAGAATGTAAAAATAAAAAAAGGAATTGGGGTCTCCCAATTCCTTTAATTTACTACTTATTATTTTTTATAGCTGCTTGAGCTGCTGCAAGTCTAGCAATAGGTACTCTATATGGTGAACAAGATACATAGTTTAATCCTGTCTTGTAGCAGAACTCTATAGAAGATGGTTCTCCTCCATGCTCTCCACATATACCTAATTTAAGGTTTGGCTTAACCCCTCTACCTAATTTAGCTGCCATTTGAACTAGTTTGCCAACTCCATTTTGGTCTAATACTTGGAATGGATCTTTTTCAAGTATTTCACTATTTATATAGTCACCTAAGAACTTATTTGCATCATCTCTTGAGTATCCAAATGTCATTTGAGTTAAGTCATTTGTTCCAAAGCTAAAGAAATCAGCTTCAGTTGCTATTTCATCTGCAGTTAAACATGCTCTTGGAACCTCTATCATAGTTCCAACTGTATAGTCTACTTTAACTCCTGACTTATCAAGTTCTTCATTTATTACAGAAACTACATTTTCTTTTATAGTTTTTAATTCCTTAACTTCTCCTACTAAAGGTATCATTATTTCTGGATTAACTTCTACTCCACTATTCTTAGCTTCTATAGCTCCTTGTATTATAGCTTTTGCTTGCATCATAGCTATTTCAGGATAAGTTATTGCTAATCTACAACCTCTATGTCCAAGCATTGGATTTAGTTCTTGTAAATCAACTATTCTCTTTCTTATTTCTTTAACTTCAAGACCCATAGTTTTGGCTAAAGCTTCTATAGCTTCATCATCATGAGGTAAGAACTCATGTAGTGGTGGATCTAGTAATCTTATATTAACATGTCTTCCATCCATAACTTTGAATATTTCAGTAAAGTCTTCTCTTTGCATAGGTAATAATTTTTCAAGAGCAACTAATCTTTGCTCTAATGTTCTTGATAAAATCATTTCTCTAACAGCTGGTATTCTATCTTCATCAAAGAACATATGCTCAGTTCTACATAATCCTATTCCTTCTGCTCCAAAGTTTATAGCAACACTTGCATCTCTTGGCGTATCTGCATTAGTTCTTACTTGTAATGTTTTATACTTATCAACCCAGTTCATAAGTATCTCAAAGTTTCCTGTAAGAGCAACATCTGTTTTTTCTATTTCTCCTAAGTAAACACATCCTGTTGATCCATCTAGAGAGATATAATCGCCTTCTTTTATAACTAATCCATCTACAGTTATTTCTTTGTAGTATTCATCTACTTTTATTTCTCCACATCCTGCAACACAACATTTCCCCATACCTCTAGCTACAACTGCAGCATGAGATGTCATACCACCTCTAGCTGTAAGTATTCCTTGTGCTACAACCATTCCTTCTATATCTTCTGGTGATGTTTCTAATCTCACAAGTATAACTTCTTCTCCTTTTTCAGCTGCCTTTACAACATCATTTGCATTAAAGTATACTTTACCGCAACTAGCTCCCGGAGAAGCTGGTAATCCTTTAGCTATAAGCTTAGCATTTTTTAAAGATTTCTCTTCAAAGTTTGGATGTAGTAATTGATCTAGTTGATTAGGTTCAATTCTCATTATAGCTTCTTTTTCATCTATTATTTTTTCTTCAACTAATTCAACTGCAATATTTATAGCTGCTTTTGCAGTTCTTTTTCCATTTCTAGTTTGAAGTATATATAGTTTTTCATTTTCTATGGTAAACTCTATATCTTGCATATCTTTATAATGATTTTCAAGTATATTAGTTATTTTTACAAATTCATCATATATTGCTGGCATCGCTTCTTTTAAAGTATCTATGTCTTTTGGAGTTCTAATTCCTGCAACAACATCTTCACCTTGTGCATTTATTAAGTATTCTCCAAATAATTTATTTTCTCCAGTAGATGGGTTTCTTGTAAATGCAACTCCTGTTCCACTAGTCTCTCCCATGTTTCCAAATACCATTGATTGTATATTAACTGCAGTTCCTAAGTTATGAGGAATATCATTTAACTTACGATAAATATTTGCTCTTGGATTATTCCATGATTTAAATACTGCTTTTATAGCTAACATTAATTGCTCTTTTGGATCTTCTGGGAATATTTGTCTTAATTCTTTTTTGTATATTTTCTTGTATTCTTCAACTAACACTTTTAAATCTTCACTTGTAAGATCTGTATCAAATTTGTATCCTTTTTCTTCTTTTATTTTATCTAAAGCATTTTCAAATTTATACTTTGGAACTCCCATTGCAACATCTGAGAACATTTGTATAAATCTTCTATAACTGTCATATGCAAATCTTTCATTGTTAGTATTTTTAGCTATTGCCTTAACTGAAGTATCATTAAGACCTAAGTTTAATATAGTATCCATCATACCTGGCATTGAGAAAACTGCACCAGAACGAACAGATAATAATAATGGATTTTCATTGCATCCTAATTTTTTATTTAAAGATTTTTCTAGCTCTACTAATTTTTCTTCTATCTGTAAAACTACATCTTCTCTTATACTTTCATCATTTACATAATAGTCATTACAAGCCTCTGTTGATATTGTAAAACCTGGAGGCACTGGTAAGCCTATCTTAGTCATCTCGGCTAAGTTAGCACCCTTACCACCTAAAAGACTCTTCATTTCCTTTGATCCCTCAGCAAAACTATAAACAAACTTACTCATTTAAAACTCCTCCTAGTATGTTTTTTATACAGATATACTGTATATTGTATTCAAGCATGATTAATTTGTTATACACTATAATTTATTATTAAAGTAATAACCAAGTTTATTAGTTATTATTTTCAAAGTACTCGGTTAAACGTTTTTTTTGTCACCTAACCCATTCCTTAAAAATCTTAATAAATAAGATTTATACTACACACCGAAATGTATTTCGATGTGCACTAAAATCCTACTTATCGTTATCTCTAAATACTTTCAACCCATTTTCTTTCATTATATCCATTATGATTCCAGCCGTTTCTTCTATAGCTTTACTAGATACATCTATAACTGGGCACCCAACTTTTTTCATTATTTTGTCAGAGTAATCTAACTCTTGAAGTATTCTATCAAATTTAGCATAATTAGCATTACTTGATAATCCTAAAGCTTTTAATCTCTCTTGTCTTATTTGATTTAACTTTTCAGGAGTATTAGTAAGACCTATTATTTTCTTTTGATTTATTTCAAATACTTCCTTAGGTATTGGTATTTCTGGAACTAAAGGAACATTAGCAACCTTTATATTCTTATTTGCTAAGTACATACTTAATGGCGTCTTAGATGTTCTTGATATTCCAAGTAATATTATATCAGCTTGTAATATGCCTCTAGGATCTTTTCCATCATCATATTTAACCGCAAATTCTATAGCTTCTACTCTTTTAAAGTAGCTTTCATCTAATTTTCTTATAATTCCAGGTTCTCTTCTTGGCTTAACTCCTATTTTACTAGCAATTTGCTTTAATATTGGAGTCATTAAGTCTACACAACTTAAATTTTCCTTGCTACAGTAATTTTCAGTAAATGTTAAAAGTTCATTTTCAACTAATGTATATATAACTATTGCATTTTCTTCTTTAGCACTTTTTAATATTTCTTCTAAAAAATTAACTTCTACAACATATGGAAATCTTCTTATTTCATAGTCATCCTTTAATTGAAATTGAGATATTGCAGCTTTAGTAACTTGCTGAGCTGTTTCCCCTACTGAGTCTGATATTACATATATGACTAAATTATCCATATACTCCTCCTTTAATTATCCGCTATCTCTAAAAATAGTTTTGTTATGTTAGTTTTAGAAATTCTACCAACAACCTTATTTATTATTGTATTATCCCTTTTTATTTCTTCTACAACAGGTATTGAATCTACTTCGTGTTCTATTATTCTCTTTGCTGCTAGTACAACAGTATCTTCACTTGTAACAGTTACAACATTAGGTGTTCTTGTCATTATCATACCTACAGGTATCTTGTTTATATCTCCCCCACCTATAGTTGCTTTTAATAAATCTTTTCTTGATACTATTCCACATAGTTCTTTTTCATCATCTATTATGAATACACTTCCAACATCTGATAAAAATATGTTTACTATAGTATCATAAACACTTGTGTCTTGTGTTACCATTATAGGCATACTCATTATGTCCGCTACAGTTTTGTTTTTTATTTTATCTCCTAGTAAGTTAACTTTATCTATTCCTGAATAAAAATACCCAACCTTAGGTCTAGCATCTAATACTCCAGTCATAGTAAGTATAGCTAAATCAGACCTTAATGTAGCTCTAGTCACATTAAGTTTGGCTGCTATGCATTCACTTGTTATAGGTTCACTTTCTTTAACGATATCGATTATCTTTAGTTGTCTATTATTAAGTTGAATAATAATCACACTCCTCTTTATTGTGATACACTGTTTATCCGTTTTTATCTTATATAGTATATTATATATATTTTATATTGTGTTGTAAATACAGAAATTAAATTTATATATTTAATTTCTTATTTATTTAATTACAGTTTTAGCCATAGGGTCCTTTTTTATCCCACTTTAGGTAAAATTTAACCTATAATCTACTTTTCTTAAAGATTTAAATAACCGAGGAAAAATTCCCTCGGTTATTTTAACAGACTATTTGTACACTATCTTTGATAGGTCACAAATATTTAACATTATGTCATATATTTGTTTTAATATGGCTAATCTGTTATTCTTTATAGCCTCGTCCTTGTCCATTATCATTACTGAGTCAAACATATTATCTATTGCTGGTCTTAACGATGCGAATGCATCAAGAGCTTTTGTATATTCTTTATTAGCTAATAAGTGCTCAACATTTGAACTTATTTCTTGGAATTGTTGATATAAATTAAATTCTGCTTCTTCTCTCATTAAGTTTATATTAACTTCATTAGTTTCAGCTTTTTCTGCTAAAGTAGCAACCCTGTTGAACGCTGTTAACATTTCAACTAACTCACCTTTATCTATCCAAGAGTTTAAAGCCTTAGCTCTAGCATACATATCAGCTATATCATCTATATTAGAACTTAATATAGCATCTATAACATCATATCTTATGCCTAAATCTCTAAATAAATTCTTTATTCTATCTTTGAAGAATTCCATTATTTGATTTAAAACTTCATCTTTATCAAACTCTATAAATGAATAATTATCAAGAGTTAATGATACAAGTTCTCTTAAGCTTATATCTAAGTTGTTATCCATTAATATATTTATTATACCTAATGCTTGTCTTCTTAAAGCATATGGATCTTGTGATCCTGTTGGTTGTATTCCTATAGCAAAGAATCCTGCTATAGAATCTAATTTATCTGCTATAGATAAAACTATTCCAGATTTAGTAGCCGGAAGTATATCTCCTGCAAATCTAGGTAAATAATGTTCAAATATAGCTTCTGCTACATTTTCATTTTCACCACTTACTTTTGCATATTCTCTTCCCATTACACCTTGAAGTTCAGTAAATTCAAATACCATACCTGTAACTAAGTCTGCCTTGCATAATTTAGCTGCACGAAGTGTATCTTCTTTTATATCTGTTTCATTTAATTTTTCTAATATATCATTAGCTAATTTTTCTATTCTTAAAGATTTATCATAAACTGTACCAAGTTTAGCTTGGAACACAACAGTTTTTAATTTTTCTATGTAGCTTTCTAAAGACTTCTTAGTATCTTCTTTATAGAAGAATAATGCATCTGCAAGTCTAGCTTCTAATACTTTTTCATTACCTTTTTTAACGTTATCAATTCTATGGCTATCTCCATTTCTAACAGCTATAAAGTTTGGAAGCAATTTTCCATCCTTTAAAACAGGGAAATATCTTTGATGTTGTTTCATTGGTGTTATTACAACTTCTTTTGGAAGTTTAGCATAATCTTCATCAAATTCTCCATAGAATGCAGTTGGATACTCTACTAAATGAGTTACTTCTTCAAGTAATTCTTCATCAAACTCTATTTCTCCACCTAAAGATTTAGCAACATCGTCACATTGTTTCTTTATTAATTCTTTTCTTTCGTCTTGATTTAATATTACAAAGTTCTCTTCTAACTTAGTTAAGTATTCAGTTAAAGTATTTACTTCAAATTCACTTTCTCCTAAGAATCTATGTCCTTTAGTAGTATTAGATGATACTATTCCTTCTAACTCTATATCAAGTACAGAATCATTTAATATACAAACCATCCATCTTATTGGTCTTATAAATCTCATGTTCTTTCCACCCCAACGCATAGCCTTAGGGAACGTCATAGATTTTATAGCTTCAGGAAGTATGCTTTTTAAAACTTCACTAGTTAATTGTCCATCTTGCTTTATTTTACCGAAAGCATATTCTTCTTTTCCAACTTGTTTAAAGTATAAGTCTTCTTCTTTTATACCTTTGCTCTTCATAAATCCTAAAAGAGGTTTAGTATAGTTGCCTTCAGCATCAACCGCTATTCTCTTAGCTGGTCCTTTTACTTCTTCTTCTAAATCTGATTGTTTTTCACATATATTATTAACTATAACAGTTAATCTTCTTGGTGTAGAATATATATTAACTTCATCAAAAGTTATTCTATTTTCATTAAAAGATTTAACTATGTTAGTTTTTAATTGGTCCATTGCTGAATTTACATATCTTGCAGGTAATTCCTCAACACCTATTTCAAATAAAAGGTAATTTTTCATTATTTGTCACCTTCCTTTAAAAGTGGATATCCCATTTCTTTTCTTAACTCTACATAAGCCTTAGCTACTGTTCTAGCCATATTTCTAACTCTACTTATAAATGAAGCTCTTTGACTTACACCTATAGCTCCTCTTGCGTCTAGAGTATTAAATGTGTGCGAACATTTTAACACATAATCATATGCTGGAGTTATTAATCCTTTTTCCATAAGTCTTAATGCTTCTTTTTCATATACATCAAATAAGTTAAATAGCATATCTGCATCACACTCTTCAAATGCATATACAGAGTTTTCATATTCAGCTCTATTGAATACTTCGCCATATGTTATTTCATCATTCCATTTTAAATCGTATACACTTTCAACTTCTTGAAGGTACATAGCTAGTCTTTCTAAACCATATGTAATTTCTCCTGTTTCAAGCTCACACTCGATTCCACCAACTTGTTGGAAGTAAGTAAACTGTGTTATTTCCATACCGTCTAACCAAACTTCCCAACCAAGGCCCCATGCCCCAACAGCAGTTGCTTCCCAGTTATCTTCAACAAATCTTATATCATGTGCTTTTGTATCTATTCCTATAGCCTCTAAACTTCCTAAGTATAACTCTTGTATATTATCTGGAGATGGTTTTAAGATAACTTGGAATTGGTGATGTTGATATAATCTATTTGGGTTCTCACCGTATCTTCCATCTGCCGGTCTTCTAGATGGTTCTACATAACATACTTTCCAAGGTTCTGGTCCTAAAGATCTTAAGAATGTATTTGGGTTCATTGTTCCTGCACCTTTTTCTACGTCATAAGGTTGCATCATTATACATCCTTGCTTAGCCCAATAATCTTGTAATGTTAGTATCATATTTTGAAAATTCATACGAATACCTCCTGTATTAAAAACAAAGCCTTTCGTCTACACGAAAGGCCATTAAATGGTTATTTTCTAACTTTTAGAATATCAAAGTATAGAGTATTTGTCAATATGCTTAAATATTAGTTTTGTCAACACTTTTTTAGTATTTAGTTATATCGTCATCCTCTTTTATTAATTCTTCAGTTATATCTTTGTCATCTTTTTTATTATGTTTAACTACATCAGTAACTTCTTTTGCAGTGTTTGTTAACATATTTTTTAGCATATTTAATGTATCTTCATTTAGTTCTCCTAAATCAACAACTGTTTTGTCTTCTTCATTTTGAACTTTTATATTAAATTTGCCTATTACAGCTGCTGAAAGTCCCACTAATGTAACTAAAGGTCCTAGTGCTAACCCAACAACTCCAACTGTTAAAGGAATATTCATTATAATCTTATTGTCTTTTTCAACTATTACTCTTATAACGTTACTTCTTTTTAGCATTTCTTTTAATTGATTCTTTATTTCTTCTGCATCTTTTCCTAAAGCAGTTTCCATTTTTTTCTTTTGCTTTATTTTTTACTTTTGCAGTTTTTTGTTTTGCTCTAAATATATTATTGCATCTAGTACATTTCCATCGCTAATCACTAATGCTTCTTTAGCTTCTGCATAACTTGCACTTGGAACTCTCTCTAATACTTGATCTATCTTTTCTAATGTTATATCAGTCATCAATATCAGCTCCTTTATTATTTTCTATTCCTTGTAATAAGTGTAATGATTTTGTGTTTGCGTTGTCAACGTAAACCTGAATGTAAACTTTTAAAATTTTTGTTAGTTCATTTACTAAGTATTTTGATACCTTAGCCTTACTACAAGTTAATATATCATTCCTAAAAATGTAATCCATTAATTTTATAGTAGTACTATCAATTTTAAAATTATACACATGGTTTTCTTTACACTTTTCACATAGTATTCCACCTTCGTCAACATTAAATACACTACTTTTAAGATTTGTAGTATTGCAGTTGACACATCTATTTACTATTGGTTTAAAGCCTATATAGTCTAAAAACTTTAGTTCAAATGCTCTAGTTATGTATTCTTTATCAACTTTATTTTGAGTATATAGGTAAAGAGTTTGCGCTAGTAACACAAAAAGCCTGTTATTAGTCTGATTTTCATATATAGATCCATCTACTAAACTCGTTATATATGTAGCGTAGGAAAATGCTTCTATATCATATGCAATATCATAAAAATTTTTAATGGTCTCACTTTGACTTACTCTATACATATTGCCTTGTTTTTTTAAAGTAAAATTAGAGTATGAGAAAACCTGAGAAGAAGATAATAACGAGCTTTTATTTCTTTTTGCGCCTTTTGCTATAGCTGATATCTTCCCAAGTTTTCGTGTAAATATTGTTAAAATCAAATCATTTTCTTTATATCTTGCTGATCTTAGCACTATCCCCTGGGTGTTCACAATTATCATGGTCGTTTTCTATCTCCCTGTTCATATTGACTTCGCCATTATTTATATTTATGCTATTTTTAAGTATAGATAGGCTTCTATACTTCCTGTTTTTTTAAAAAGTTCCCAACACAAATTGTTCATTTTTAAAAACCCCCTTCTTACGCTTATACTATATTTTTAGTAAGAAAGGGGAAAAAATGCATTAAGTTGTTAGACAATTTTTGACAATGTAATTGTTGTTATTAAAAAATAGATAACCATCCCAATTATATCAAGGGATGTAGCTATTAATGGAGCAGAAACAATTGACGGATCTACATCCATTTTTTTAAACATCATAGGTATAAATGACCCAATCATCGCTCCTATTATCATATTTATAAGCAATGATACAGATACTATTAAAACTATATTTGTGTCCTTTACAAAAACATAAGTAGCTATTCCTATAATTAAACTACATATAATTCCTGTAAATACACCTACCATACCTTCTAATAATACATTTTTAAAATCTAACTTTCTATTAGACAGTGCCATTACAGTAAGTGCTGATGCTTGAGTCCCTATATTCCCAGCCATACCTGTAACAACTGGAACAAAGTATATCAGAGGAAAATACTTTGAATCTATTACATAATCAAAACTCGATAATATCAATGTAGCTATAAAACTACCAACTAAAGTTACTATAAGCCAAGGTATTCTAGCTTTAAAAGATGACAATACCTTGTCTTTTGGATCTACATTAGTTTGTTCTATAGTATCTCTTTCTTGTTCTGATGTACCAGCGAATTTATACATATCTTCACTGGCTTCTTCTTCAATTACATCTATTACATCATCTACTGTTATAATTCCTTTTAAAATGCGATTTCTATCTATTACTGGTATAGCTATTAAGTCGTACTTAGAAACAAGCTTAACAGCCTCTTCTCGGTCTTCATCTACATATACAGAAATTATATTCTCACTCATTAAATCTTCTATTATGCTATCATCTCTGGATATTATAAGTTCTCTTAAAGATAATACTCCAACTAGTTTATCAAAATTATCAACCACATACATATAGTAGATTGTTTCTGCATCTACAGCATTCTCTCGCATGTATTCTATGGCCTCTTTTGCTGTCATATCTTTATTTATAGATATGTACCCAGTTGTCATTATACCTCCAGCAGATTCTTCTTCATATATAAGAAGTTCTTTTACGTCTTGGGCATCTTCTTGATTTAGAAGGTTTATAATTTCTTCTCTTTCACTTTCTTCTAACTCTCCTAAGATATCTGCCATGTCATCTAAAGACATCATTTCTAAAATATTAGCTTTATGCTCTATGTTTAACTTAGAAAGTATATGCCTAAAAAATTCTGAATCAGTTTCATCAAGTATGGAAGCTGCCATATCTATAGGTAATATTTCAAAAAGCTTTATTTGTTTGTCTTCATCTAAGTTTTCTAATATGTCAAAAATATCCCTGTTATGATATTCTTCCATTAATTCTCTTAATTCTAAAATTTTATTGTTGTCTATTAAATCTTCAACTTGATTTAACAGCAGCTTGGAATGTTCATCTTTCCTATCCATAAAACCCACCTTTATTATTTTTCAGTATACCCAAAGTTATTTATAAAACTTTGTAGGTTTCTCCAATTTTCTTTAACTTTAACCCAAACTTGAAGGTTAATCTGAGATCCTAGTAATAATTCAATCTCTTCTCTTGCTGATTTTCCTATTCCTTTTAACTTTCTACCATTCTTACCTATTATTATACCTTTATGTGAATCTCTTTCACAGTATATAACAGCAGATATATCTATTATATCTTTATCTGGTCTTTTTTTCATTCTTTCTATCTCTACAGCAACTCCATGAGGTATCTCATCATGTACATAATGTAGAACTTTTTCTCTTATAAGTTCAGATACTAAAACTCTTTCAGGTTGATCTGTTATCATATACTCTGGGAAATATTGAGGCCCTTCCTCTAAGTATCTTTCTATTACTTTTAGTAGTCTATCAGTGTTCTTCCCTTTTAATGCTGAAATTGGAACAATCTCATCAAACATGTTTTCAGCATCATACATTTTCATTAAGTCGAATAATTCTTCTTCACTTAACATATCAATTTTGTTTAAAACTAAAATTTTAGGAGTTTTTATTCCTCTTAAATTTTCAATTATCATTCTGTCTCCTGGTCCAATTTTCTTAGACTCATCAACTACATATAATACTACATCGACATTTTTAAACGCATCTGTAGCCGATTTTACCATAAATTCTCCTAATTTATTTTTAGGCTTATGAATACCTGGTGTATCTAAAAATACCATTTGACATTCTTTGTCTGTATAAACTGCTTGTATAGTGTTTCTTGTTGTTTGTGGTTTATCACTCATTATAGCTATTTTTTCTCCAACTACGCTATTCATAAGAGTAGATTTCCCAACATTTGGTCTTCCTACTATACTAACAAATCCTGATTTAAACATATTAATTCCTCTTTTCAATTTATCTTTTGTTGTTTTAATTTATTTGAAGTCACTACCTGAGAAATAATGTGGAACTAATTCTGCGATAGTTTGTTCCTGTATATCTCCTTGTGAGTATCCAGTTATTATTCTTATGTGTGGCCCAAACTCAATTATTACCTGTCTACATATAGCACACGGATATGTAGGCTCATTTTTTTCTGAATTAGTACTAGCAACAGCTATTGCCTCTATATCTTTATACCCTTCAGAGATAGCTTTAAATAGCGCAGTTCTTTCAGCGCAATTTGTCCCTCCAAAAGATGCACATTCTACATTGCAGCCTGTAAAAACTTTACCACTCTTAGTTAAAAGTGCTGCACCAACTTTAAAATTTGAATATGGTGAATAAGAGTGTTCTCTTGCTTTTTCTGCTATTTCTAATAATTCTCTATTATCCATTATATTAACCTCCATCAAAGACCACCTATACATTATATTTTAAGTAGTACATTACATTATACCAAAATAGAAAAAAAGAAAAAAGTATATTTATATTTCCTTTCAAAAAAAAGCGGGAATAACTTTCCCACCTTTTAATATTGAGCTATTTGTAAAACTAACATAGCTACCAAAACTCCAAGTAATGCCCCCGCTACAGTTTCCCAAAAAGTATGTATTTTACCTTCTATTCTACTTTGTGCAACTAAAACTGCCATTAAGTAAGCAAGTGTAGATGCTACCACTCTTTCTGTCATAAATGTTACAAGTGTAGCAAGTGCAAAAGCAAGCGCCGAATGACCACTTGGCATTCCTCCTTGTAGAGGAGTTCCTGTAGATGTTAATGATTTCACTACTACTACTGCTATTAAAACTAAAACTATACATATAAGAGTAACATGAATTGGCGATTTTCTTATTGTAAAAAATACAGATGCACCTACAGTTTCTAGTTTATCATAAAATAGTAAGTATCCAATTATACAAGCATTTAAACTCGCTATCAATACTCCTCCAGCAGCAACATCTTTTGCTATTTTAGCTAATGGGTGATATGTATCCGTTATCATGTCTACAGTTTTTTCTATAGCTGTATTAAACATTTCTGATATTACAACTAAGCTTATTGTAAATAATAATAGCATCATTTCAAATTTATTAAATTCACAAAACAAACTAATTGTAAGAACTAAAGCTGCAACAAAGTAGTGTATTTTCATATTTCTTTCATGCTTGAAAGTGTATAAAATTCCAGCAATAGCTGCATTAAAGGCATTTATTATCCCTTGTTTACCTTTCTTTTTACCCATAAGTTTACTCCCTTGTTATATTAAGCTTGTTTAGTACATCCTCTTCTCTTTTTCTCATATCCTTTGTATTTTCTTCAGTATCATGATCATAACCTAATAAATGGAACATACTATGACATACTAAAAAGCATACTTCTCTTTCAAAGCTATGATTATATTCTTCACTTTGTTCTAAAGCTCTTTCTAGAGATATAACAATATCTCCTAAAGATTCTTCTTCTATTTCAACATCAAATTCATCTGTTAAAAGTGGAAAAGATAAAACATCTGTAGCTCTATCTACACCTCTATATTCTCTATTTAATTCATGAATTTCTTCATTATCAACAAAAGATAAACTTACTTCATAATTGTCATCATAACCTTCGTAGTATAATGTTTCAACGATTATATCATTGATTTTTCCTAAAAGGTCTTCACTTACTTTTATTTTATCTTGTCTATTGTCTAATATAATTTCCATAATTTATCTCCTATTTCTTTTGTTTCTATCATCATTAAATTTATTTAACTCTTGTTCTTCATCAAACTTTTCATAAGCTTTAATTATTCTTTGTACTAATTCATGCCTAACGACATCTTTTTCTGTAAACTTGTTTATACCAACTCCATCTACATCTTTTAAAACGTCCATAGCTTGAATTAATCCACTTTTATATTTATTTGGTAAATCTATTTGTGTTAGATCTCCAGTAACTACAGCTTTTGATTCAAAACCTAATCTAGTTAAAAACATCTTCATTTGCTCTGGAGTTGTATTTTGAGCTTCATCTAAAATTATGAATGCATTATCTAGAGTTCTTCCTCTCATAAAAGCTAATGGAGCAACTTCTATTATTCCTCTTTCAATATACTTAGCACATTTTTCATCGCCTAACATATCAAATAATGCATCGTAAAGAGGTCTTAGATAAGGGTCTACTTTATCTTTCATATCTCCTGGTAAAAAACCTAAGCTTTCACCTGCCTCAACAGCCGGTCTAGTTAATATAATTCTACTTATTTCATCTTTTTTAAAAGCTCTAACCGCCATAGCTACCGCAAGATATGTTTTACCTGTTCCAGCCGGCCCAACTCCAAGTGTTATATCGTTATTTCTAATAAGGTTTATATAATGTTTTTGACCTATTGTTTTAGGTTTAACTTCTCTACCTTTTTTTGTTACAGCTATAGTATCTTCTAATTCTTCTATTTGATCTTTATTTCCTTCATTTAATAGCTCTATAGCATAAGTAATACTCTGTTTATCTAAAGTTTTACCTATTTTAAAATTTTTATATAATTCATTTATAAATTCTATTGCTTTTTCTACATTTTTACTTTGACCTATCAAAACTATATTTCCTTCTCTTAACAGTACATCTACATTTAAACTCTTCTCTATTATTTTTATATTTTCGTCAAAGTTTCCAAATAGTTCTCTTTCAAATTTATCATCTGTTATTTCAAAACTCTTTTGTACTATCAACGTTTATCCTCCTTAGTTATCCCTTGTTTGAACTTCTTCTTTATCTTTTGCATCTTTATCTTTATTTATATCCTTAAATTCATTTCTTATATCATTAATAGGTCTTTTATCTGGATTTGAAGGTACTTCTTCTTCACCTTCTTTAGGCTTACTTTCTTGTCTAATTAATTCTTCAGCTTCCGATTTGCTTAAAGAGTGTACCTTAGCTATATTTTCTAAAGTTGTAACAGTTACTATGTACTCTAATTTATCTTTTTTAACTTTGTATTGATGTTTAACATCTTTATATCTTGAATCCACAGGGATAGTGTACTCAAGTTCTTTAAGAGCCTTTTGTTTTAAATCTTCTTTTACTTCTTCTTTATTTTTCTCAACTTCTTTTACATTTACTTCATGGAAAATACTAGACTTTATTTTTAAAGGAAAAGTATAGTCTCCAATATTTAAAACATGTTCTTTGTTTTCGATTTCGTAATTTTTAAAGTCTATATTTCTTCTTAATGTATATTTTTTATCATAGAAGCTAAATGTATATACTGTTTTTTATTACCAGTTCTTGTTTTAACCTTGTCTATGTAATTTGTACTTTGTTTTGACTCGTAAAATGTAGTTGCCCATACTTCTGGTAGAGATTTAGTGTTCGATCCCGATACTAAGACGTCTCCTTTTCTTACTATATCACCTACATTAGCAACTTGTTTACCACTTCTTGGTATTACCTTCTCTATTATACCATTTTTCTTAGCAATTATATTACAATAATTAGTTTCTTTTTTCTCTTCTAATGATTCATCTTTCTTCGTCACTGTAACAAATATATTAGTTCCTTTTACATTTATAGATACATAGGCAATATCCCCGAACTCTCCCATTATTTGATCTCTTACTTCTTTTCTATCTATGCCCTTTTTATACACACCAGGCTTTACACCTGCTTTTTCAAGTTCCTTCCTTACAAGCACTTTGTCAATTCCCTCTGGAGCTTTTATGTATACATCTGTTACAAATAACGATGTACTCATTAATAAAATCAAGGAAAGTATAGCACAAATCCACATTCCTTTGTATCTATATATACGCCTAGCAAAAAAAGGCAACCCTGTTTTTTGCTTTATTTTAACCTCAAACTTACTGCCTCTATAAATACTTTTAAATGTTCGCATACTTTTCCTATCAACCTTAAGTTCAATTTTTGTGTTTGAAATTCGTTTTACATCATAAACATTAACTTTATTTCTTATTAGTATGTTTAAAAATTTTTCTGTATTTATACCCTCTATCGTTACTACATAGTAACCTCTAATATAACTTATCAAGCGTAATTCCCCCCTATGTAGTGTATTCTACACTATATATAATTCCTTTTATTCCTATCTCCGTCTCTGTAATATGCTTTAAATATAGCTTTTCCCCACATATTTTTATGGTATTTAACTTTGTTTTTATTTTAATTAAATTTACATCGTATTCTAATATGGACTTGTAGTTTTCTATGCTCATAAATGTATTCCCCAAAACAGTAACTGTAGGTTGATTTACCTGTAAATCAGTAGGAACTTCTATCATACTCATAACCCCCTTAATATATTCTATGTCCTTTTTTTATTTTAATTACTTGTATTAGTTTCTAAGCCTTAATATAATAGTATGTTCCTTTAATACATTTTGAGACTTTTATTTAGCAAAATTTCGCTTTGCTTGAGCGACTACGTCTGCGAACTACTTCATGTCGCCAACGACTTCGTCCGTTGCTCAAAAACTTTTTACGCTAAAAACTAAACTAGTTAATAAGTCAAATTCCATAACTTATCATAATTTTTGTTGGTGTAATTTTATTGCGCGTAAAAAAATAAAGCCAAGCCGGCTTTTATTTTTATCTATTTATTGACCATATAACGTAATTTAAAAAGAATGCATAAAATAACCAAGCTAAATATGGTAAATTTATATAAGCTGCTCTTTTGTCAATTTTAGCAAATTTAGTTATCATAATTAATACAATCACTATCATAAGTCCTATAACTATCAAAGCTGTGAATCTAAGCCCTAATCCAAAGAATAAAATAGGCCATATAAAGTTCAATCCTAATTGTAAGTAATAATAAAACATTGCATCTCTTACTTTAAGAGTGTTCAATCCTTTTTTAGAAATTAAATAAGCCGAGATACCCATAAGTACATACAAAATAGTCCACACTATAGGAAATACATACCCCGGAGGGAAAAAACCTGGTTTTATTAAATTTGAATAATATGTACTTGTATTTGTCTGACTTAAAAATTCAGATATAAAGCTACTAGAAAAACCAACTATAATAGGTATAAAAACACTTATTATAAACTTTTTTATTTCTTTTGTAGATATGATCAATGAATTCACCCTCTCTTTATCCTCTATTTAGTTTATAAATATGTTATCTAAAATAATATTATTACAATTTTTTGGACAAAGATTATAAAATTAAAAGCAAAAAACCTAGAGCATTAGCTCTAGGTTTTTCTATCTATTGTAAGTTAGATTTAACTAACTCATTTATCATTTTCCGTCAGCTCTACCTTTTGTTTTCGGTTTTATAGCTGCCATGATTTTTCCCATATCTTTCATAGAAGTAGCTCCTACTTCAGATATAGTATCTTTGACTATCTCATTTAATTCTTCTTTGCTCAGCTGTTGAGGTAGGTATTCCATTAATACTTCAATCTCAGCTTCGGCCTCTTGAACTAAATCGTCTCTTGATGCTTTTGCAAATTCAGTTTTCGCATCTCTACGTTGCTTTAACTGTTTTGTTATTACGTCTATAATTTCGTCATCACCAAGTTCTGTTCTAGTGTCAACTTCACGCTGCTTGATTTCAGCTCTTATTAATGTAACAACAGATTTTTTTACTGTATCTTTGTTTTTCATAGCAAGTTTTAAGTCTTCTTGTAACTTTGCTTTAAGGGACATATCCCTTCACCTCTTATCTACAAAAATTATTTCTTAGCGTTTTTTCTTCTTGCAGCTTCAGCTTTTTTCTTACGTCTTACGCTTGGCTTATCATAGTGTTCTCTTTTTCTTACTTCAGACATTATGCCAGACATAGCACATGAACGCTTAAATCTTCTTAAAGCGCTGTCTAATGTTTCGTTTTCTCTTACTCTTACTTCTGACATTCTTTTTCCCTCCCTCCGATAGCGCAAATTATGCTGGGACTGTAACTCGATTATATCTGCATAATATGCATTACAACCTCACACTTTGTTTATTATAAACTAATCTTATTTTTTTTTCAAGTATTTTTATGAATAATACCTCTAAAAGTTTAATTTATCTATTACTTCTCAGCATCATACCAATCTAATTTTTTTCCTGCTAACACATGATAATGAATATGCTTAACTTCTTGGCATCCATCATCTCCACAGTTATTTATTATTCTAAATCCAGTTTTGTCATATCCTTTTTCTTTAACTATTTTATTAATCACCTTATGAATATGTGCAATTATTTCCATATTTTCTTCACCTATGTCTATTATTGACTCATAGTGCTTTTTAGGTATAACTAAAACATGTAATGGTGCAACAGGATTTATATCATTAAAAGCTAAGACTTTATCATCTTCATAAACTTTATTTGATGGTATTTCTCCATTTATAATTTTACAAAATATACAGCTCATATTTACACCTCCTATCTGTTAAGAGTTATTATTTCTACATATTATACTAAAATTCCTTCTACATATTCATCTTTTACGTGTAATATTTTAGTATTTAATATCTTACCATGTATATCTTCATCACTTTCAACTACTACTCTTATATAGTTAGGTGTTAATCCTTCATATTTTTTGCCTTCTATATTCTGTTCAAATAGTACTTCAAACTCTTCTCCTATAAAGTTTGTTGCAAAATCACTAAAATTCTTTTTATTTAATGATATTAATTTATCACTTCTTAGTTGCTTCATTTGAGGATCTATTTGATTTTCCATAGTTGCTGCTGGTGTTCCTTTTCTTGGAGAGTATTTAAACACATGCATTTGAGAAAGTTTTATATCACTTAAAAACTCATATGTTTTATTAAATTCATCATTAGTTTCTCCTGGGAATCCAACTATTACATCTGTAGTTATTGCCACTTCAGGCATCTTTTCTCTTAATTTATCAACTATTTCCTTATACTCTTCTGTAGTGTATCTTCTATTCATTCTTTTTAATGTTTCATCACATCCACTTTGTAATGATAAATGGAAATGGGGACATACTTTTGGCATTTTAGAAACTGTGTCTATAAATTCATCAGTCATTAATATAGGTTCTACCGAACTTAATCTTATTCTCTTAACTCCGTCAATTTCATCTATAGCCTTTATAACACTTAATAAATTAACTTCAGCATCTTTTACATCTTTTCCATAAGATGCAACATGTATCCCAGTTAAAACTATTTCTGTGTATCCATTATGTGCTAACTTCTTAGCTTCATTTACTACACTCTCTAAATCTCTACTTCTTACTTTTCCACCTCTTGCGTAAGGTATTATGCAGTAAGAACAGAATCTGTCACATCCATCTTGAATTTTCATAAATGCTCTAGTTCTTCCATTAGCTTGATTTATTTCAATTTCTTCAAAAGCTCTTACTTTCATTATATCGTCAACTGTACTAGCTTTTTAGATGCATCTAATTTTTATTTCTTCAACTATTTGTCTTCTCTCGTTAGTTCCCATAACTAAATTTACTTCTTCTATTTCTAAAATTTCTTCTGGAGAAACTTGAGAGTAGCATCCAACAACAGCTATTATAGCATCTGGATTTTTCTTTTTCATTCTTCTTATATATTGACGTGATTTTCTATCACTCATATGTGTTACTGTACATGTATTTATAACATAAACATCTGCAAATTCTTCACTATCAACTTGAGTGTATCCATCTTTTTTAAACATCTCAAGCATAGCTTCTGTTTCATATTGATTTACTTTACATCCTAAAGTATAAAAAGCTACTTTTTTCACTCTAATCATTTCCTCCTAAGTCACTTAATTCGTATAATACTATAGATGATGCAACAAGCGATGCTGTTTCAGTTCTTAGAATTCTAGGCCCAAGAGACACTGATTGTCCACCTATTTCTTCTATAGCTTTAATTTCAGTATCTTCAAATCCGCCTTCTGGTCCTACGAAAATACCTATATTTTTTATATCTACACCTTTTATAGCTTGTTTAATCGATTTTGTTCTTTCATTTTCATATGGAGCTATATTAAAGTCATTTTCTTTCATATCAGCTAGTGCTTCCTTAAAGCTTAAAACTCCTCTTAATTTTGGAATTTTTCCACGCTTACTTTGCTTTGCAGCTTCATATATTATTCTTTCCCATCTTTCGATTTTCTTGTCTTCTTTTTTATCATCAACTTTAACAACAGTTCTCTTCGTCTGAACTAGAATTATCTCGTCTACTCCAACTTCAGTTAACTTTTGAAGTATCATTTCCATCTTAGGTCCTTTTGGAAGGCCTTGATATACTTTTATTTTCAAATCAGACTCTCTTTTTATGTCTACAACTTCTACTATATTAAGTTCAACTTGAGACTTATCTATATTAGTTATTTCACATATGTATTCATTGTTGTCATTATCACATACTTCTAGTTCTTCTCCAATTCTACATCTTAAAACTTTAGAAATATGTTTTACATCTTCACCTTCTATAATACATGTCTTATTTTCAAGGTTTATATTTTTCTTTCCTACAAAAAATCTATCCATGCAATTCACCTACTTTGCTATTTTAGATACTATAGCGTTCCACTCACCTAAAGACTCTACATGTACTATTTCAAGTCCATTTTGAGTTAAAGCTTCTTTAACTTCATCTACTTTAGCATGTATTATTCCTGAAGATATAAATACAGCATCATCTTTCATAAATTGCTTTATATCTTTTGCTAGTATTTTTATTATATCCGCTATTATATTTGCTACAACTATATCCGCTTTATCCTTTACAACTTCCATTAAGTTTCCGTGAAGTGCATTAACACTACCTTCTACTTTGTTTAACTCTATATTTTCTTTTGAAACTTTTACAGCAACTTCATCTAAATCAACAGCTAATACATCTTTAGCTCCTAATTTTGCTGCTGCTATTGAAAGTATTCCACTTCCACAACCTATATCAAAAACTTTAGATTCTGGTTTAACATACTTTTCTAATTCTCTTATACACATACTTGTAGTTTCATGTGTACCCGTTCCAAATGCCATTCCTGGATCTAATTCTATTATTAAATCAGTATCTTTAGCTTCATAATCTTCCCAAGTTGGCTTTACTACTATTTTCTCACCTATTTTAGTTGGCTTGTAGTAGTTTTTCCATTCATTTGCCCAATCTTCTTCATCTACTTGAGAAAGTTCAACTATAGCTTCTCCTACATCTATTCCGAATTCTTTAAGTCCATCTATTTTTTCTTTTATTAATTTTATATCGTCAGATACATCTCTTTCTTCTGTTATATAAGTTTTTATTATAACTCCATCATACCCGCTATTAAAAATTTCTTCTTCAACAAAATCCCAATCATATTCATGTTTCTTTTGGAATTTAAAATCTTTAGGATCTTCTATAGATACTCCACCTACATTTTGTTCATATAATATATTTGTTATAGCTTCAACTGCTTCAGTTGTTGTCTTAATAGTTATTTCTGCCCATTTCATTTATGTACACGCTCCTTTTAAAATTCCTGTTTTTCGTAAACTTTATTATATCATATTTATTATTGTCTTTTAAAATAATCTTTTATACTTTAAAACACATTTATACTTTTATAAATTTTAAAATAAATTCATAAAAATAAGAAAATAAACCTAAGTATTGTTTCTCTTAAGTTTATTTTCTTATTTTTATATCTATGTAGATGAATTGTATATAACTATGGAACTTGTTGTAGCTGCATTTGTCGCTATGTTCATGGCTTGATTAATATTTGATATAATTTTATCCATTATTATACTATTAATTTCTATATCATCAATATATTTAGATAATGCAATAACTGCACTAATCATGTTTCTGTATCTTTCTCCTAAAATAAAGTTTCCATACCCTTGATGCTCTTTTAAAGTATCTGATATATATTTAATTTTTTCTATTAAATGTTTTACATCTTTTATATCTATAAGAGCCATAACTCCTATTAGCGGATATCCAAACTCATGAATCTTACATTTATTTTTCTAATTCCTTTTTTATTTCTATACATCTATTAAGTGTTTCCTTGTTTTTGTTAAAAGAAAGAACATGCGATAAACTTTGAAGAGTTCTACGATTATGAAACCCATTTTTCATTAAATACTCATATGCTATTTCCATATTATTCAATTCCTCTTCAATGTCCCTTGCGCTTATTGCAATTATACATGTTATCATGTATTCTTCTACACCTATTGAAAATGGATGATTTTGTATCATAGATTTGTATACATATCTCATTTTTTCTATACACTCATCTATATTTATTTTATTCTTATTTTCAAATATTACATTTGATACTAGTGCTAAACAATCTCCTGAGCAAAATTTATTTAATTTCAACTTTTTATGGATATTTAAAATTTCATCGAAGCTAGACTTGAGATTTGCTTGAAATGATAGTATTATTGCCGTGTTTATTGAACTTTTACCTCTAAAGTCAGAGAATATAGAGGTGTTTTCTCTTATAATTTCCATACTCTCGTTTACTAGATTTGTATTTATTTTTTATCTTTTAGTGTATACTCAAGTGCACATCCATGTATTATTAAGCCCATCCAAGATGATGCATTCACTTTTTCAATGACTCATAGTTGTCTATCAAAAGGTCTAACCTTTTTTCCATAAATCACCTCTACACTTTTTAATTTAATCCTTAATTATTTTCTCATTATATCTACCCATTATAATTTCATCTACATAAATTCCATTTTTTATAGCTGCGTATTTTTTTATACCTTCTTTTTTAAATCCAAAATTTCCATACATATTTATAGCTTTATTATTATCTGGGTATACACCTAATTCAATTCTTGTTAACATAAGCCAATTATCTGCTAAATCTAATATCGCTTCCATTAATTTTTTTCCTATTCCCATACTTTGATACTCTGCGTGTACACTTATTCCTAAACTACCACTATGTCTTAATCTCGGCGATGAGTTCACGTTCAAAGATACAATTCCAACTACTTTTTTATTTTCACTTTCTTTCAATTCAGCTACGAGAATATGTGTATTTAAATCTAGGCTCTCAGTATGCCTCTTTGTTCTATCTAACCTTTCGCTACTTATTGCTAGCATATTTTCCATAACGCCCTTCATTCGTCTTATTTCATTTATATCTTTTGAATCTTCAACTTCAACTGGTCTTATCGTTAATTCCAATCTTTCTCACCTCCTTACTATTATAATATTAATTGTAATATACTTTATTTAATCATGTATAAATAAGAGGTAATTTTTCATTACCTCTTTATTTGTTATATTATTTTTATGCTAAAATCTAAATTTTTAGCCTTTATAATAGTATTTTCATTTAAAATTTTAAAGTCTATGCTTTTATCTCCTTGATATACATTTTCAGCTTTTATTCCGTTAAATATAAGTTTTAAACTTTTATAAGTATTTTCGTACCCATTATTTAAAACTGAACTTTTAAATTCTATATTCTCACCTGAATTTATACAAAACTCATATAAGTTATATTCTCCATCTTTGTATTTGAAATCTTCCCCATTATCTTGATAGTGAGTATACTTGAAATTACTTTCGTATGGATATATATCTAAAGTGAGTTCATCAATTTCCTTTTCTCCTATATAGTTTATACTTGGATAATTTGGTATTATAGAGCCTTCCTTGATATATATAGGACACACATCTAAAGGAGTTTCTTTTATTATATATTGCCCTCCTTTAAGTTTCTTTTTATTCCAATAATCAACCCAATTGCTTCCTTTAGGTAAATATACCATTCTAGCTTTTTTACCTTGTTCTAAAATTGGAGCTACCATAATTTTTTCACCAAACATGAATTGGTCGTTTATTTCATATGTATCAATATCATTTTGATAATGAAGTAGCAAAGGTCTTATAATAGGAAGTCCATTGTCTTCACACTCTTTAAATAAATCATAGATATATGGAATTAATTTATATCTTAATTTGATATATTTTTTATTTATCTCTTCTGTAGTCTTATCAAATGCCCAAGGCTCTTGATCTCTAGAGTATATAGTTGTGTGATTTCTAAATAATGGTGTAAATGTTCCAACTTGTACCCATCTACTTAAAAGCTCTGGAGTAGTATCATATCCAAATCCACCTACATCTGTTCCACAAAACGCCATGCCACTAATCCCTAAATTCATAAGCATAGGTACGCTCATCCTTAAATGTTCCCATGTACTTTGATTATCTCCAGTCCATGCAGTTGAGTACTTTTGTGTACCTGCATAACATGCTCTAGTAACTACAAATGGTCTTTTATTTGTACTTTGCTTGATTCCTTCATAAGTAGCTTTATCCATCATATGCCCATACACATTATGAACTTCTTTATGTTCTACAATTTCTCCATTATTGTTAAACTTTAAATCTAAAGGCAATTCAACCCCTAAATTTGCAGGTTCATTCATATCATTCCAAATTCCTGAAACCCCTATATCTGTTAAAATTTTTTGATTTTCTGCCCACCAATTTCTAACTTCTTTATTTATAAAATCTGGGAAAACAGAGTGTCCTGGCCAAACCCATCCTGTATGTACAATTCCATCTTTATTTGTTGCAAAATACCCTTTTTTAAGTCCTTCATTAAAAATGTTATAATCTTTATCAACTTTTACTCCTGGATCTATAATTGTGACTAGTTTAAATCCATCTTCATTTAGTTTTTTATCATTCTCTTAGGATTTGGGAATTTTTTATCATCCCATGTAAATACTCTAAATCCATTCATGTACTCTATATCCAAATATATGCAATCACATGGAATTTCTTTTTCTCTAAATTTTTTTGAAATTTCCATAACATTTTCTTCTGGACAATAAGCCCATCTACATTGCTGATATCCTAACGTCCACATTTGAGGAAGCGGTGTAGTTCCAGTTAAGTAAGTATATCCTTTTAATACATTTTTTACCGATGGTCCATATATAAAATAGTAATCTATATTTCCATCTATAGCTGCAAAATAGTAATATTTTGAATTTTCCTTACCTAGATCAAAATGAGTTTCAAATGTATTATCAAAGAAAATACCAAAAGCATTTTCTTTTCTAAGATTTATAAAAAATGGTATAGATTTATATAGTTTCTCATAAGTTTCTCCATGTGGGCTTGGATCATCTGTATTCCAATTTAAATAATGGCAGTTCTTTTTATTTAAATGCCCTGTTTTTTCTCCAAATCCATAAAAATACATATCATCCTCTAGCTTCTTTGGCATAAACACTTTAAAGTCCATATGCTCATTAGGTTTATGTCCTTCTTGAATTGCTATGTCTAATCTTCCTGCACAGTTTTTTATAAACGGCTCTCTTTTGCCTCTATAATCCTCACATAGTAATTCTCCTAGTTTATTATATATATCTATCTTAAATTCATCATATATGTTTACAGTCAGTTCACTTGTCTTGATTTGTATGTAGTCATTTATCTCAACCACTTCAAAGTCACAATCTTCAAATTTTAAATTTTCTATAGCATATGAAGCTTGCTTTTTTCTAAATATCGGTGCGAAAAAATTTATTATATTAGAATTTACTATACTTACCTTTGTTTCTATTTTTTCATATTGTATATTTATAATATTGTTTCTTATATTGTAATCTAATATTTTACCAAACATTTTTTCTCCTTTATATTCTACAAGCTGATGTGTTTTACATCAGCTTGCAATTTCATTTTATATACTCTTTATTTCATTAAAAGCGTCTTCTAAATCATTTTCTACTTTTAATATTTCTTCTTTATCAACTTCAACTATTTCTATAATTTGTTTAGCTCTGTGTAGTATTTTTTCAAAATTTTCATCATTTGTTCCTAAATCTTTATATAAAGATTCTAATTCATTGACTTTGTTAATAAAGTTAATTAAAGTTTCTTTATTATCTATAACAGTTATTTTATTAGTATCTAACCCCAAAGCTTCTATTTCGTAAATCCTAGTTGCTCCACCAGAGCCTTGTTCTGATTTATTTATATTAACTTTTATGTACCTAGCTAATTCATAGTTTAAGTCATCATTAGATATTGAACTTGAGTTATTTGAAACATCTTTTATTTTTCTCCAACTTTGACCATCATTACTAACTTCTATATTATACTGAGATGTATTCATACTTTTAGCTTCTCCACCTGCTTCAGCATGACTAATTCTTAATTGTTTTATAATATTTTCTTCCCCTAAGTCAACTTGTATATAGTTTCCACTTTCTCCAAGTGCACACCATTTACTATTTAATTTACCATCAAATGCAAACTTAGCATCTTCATTTTCATTAGTTTTTGCATTTGCAATTGCTTCTTTGTTTAAAGCTAAATTCTTTAATCCATCTTTAGCTTGGCTACTTACAACTATATAATCATCTTTTTTATTTACAGTATCTCCCGCTGGATTTGATACTATCTGTGTTACAGAGTAAACTCCTGGTTTATCAAACTTTATACTCACTTCATTTCCTGTTACTTCTTCATTTTTATTTAGTCCTTCTATTTTCCACTTAACAGTTTCTCCTGCTAAAGATTTATCTTTAAAATTCACAGACTCCCCAGGTAAAACTATCGGTGAGCTAACTTCAAAGTCAGCTTTTGGAGCTTCTAGATCTGGCCATTTCACAGTAATTTTAGCTTCATTTTTTTCTTCACTTTTAAACAAATTACTTATAGGTTTAACTATAAAATTAGATTTAGAATCTAATTGAAGGTCTCTCTCAATATCTTTTACATAAAAAGCATTGGTTGGTGTAGACCCTACTAGTTCTCTATGCCCATCACTATGCTCTAAATATATCTCATAATGGCTAATATTCTTTTTTGATTTATCCCAAGTTAGCCTTGCATTACCATAATAATTATCTATTACTTTAAACTCTTCCACTTTTAAATTTTTTATCTTAGACACTTTGTCTTTAGTATTTTTGTTATTTATAGCTACCTGCCCTAAATTTAAATGATATGAACTAGACGATTCTTTTCCTTCTATAATTAAAGAAATTTCTTTTATTTTTGACTTTTTGAATTGACTTAGAGATGCTTTTGCATCTATCCATTCCCCACTTTGTTTAGATTCTAAGTTAATTATTTTATGCTCACCATTATCTAGTTCAAATTCTAATTTAATATTAGACTTTCCTCCACTTTCTTTGTACTTTATACTAACCTCACTGTTATTAGTTAGCTCTAAATCAGTTGCAAATAATTTGACCTTAGTTGTTCCTCCATTTGCTAAACTTCCATTTATACCTATCGAATTGCCTCCATAATAAGCATTTTTATAATCAATATTAGCAGTTAAATTATTTTTATTGTTATCAATTATCCATCTGTACGTAGGAAGTATATCCATCATTCCTCTATGATTCCAGTCCTTTTCTGATACCTGTAATCCATCGACATTGAAAAATTCACCATTACCCATAGAGAAGTTAGTTACAAATGGTAACTGTGTTATTGGGCTTTTCTCAACTATGTTATTAGAAATACCTTTCCAGTCTTCACTACTCTGACTTCTTGGATCTCCTTTTTCATTAACCCAAAACCTACTTTCTTTTTGTAAAAATTCATCTACTGTTTTTGATGAATCATAAGTCCAAGATGGACAGTATAATCCTAAAGAGGTGTTAGCTTCTTGATTTTTAGGGAATAAGTAATTCCATTTTATAGGCGTATTATATCCATTAGCTTGAACATCAACCCCTGCATACAAATCGTATTTATCTCTTCCCATTTTTTTTGCTAAATCTCCAGACTCTTTAAGCTCATTCCCTGTTACATTATATATAAGTCTATTATCATCATTATTTGGATCTACTACTGAATATCTATCCTCAGTCCACCAAAAATTTAAAAACATACTATCAGATAACTCTTTTCCCTTTTCACCTAAAAAATTCTGATTATATTGATTTAACCTATTTTGCCAAAATACTCTACCATCATCAATCATAGAATCATACCATACGATTTCCATATTTTTTGGCTTTATCTTTTGTAAATATTCTAAAAACTCTTTCATTAAGTCTGCAAGTTCTGGATTTATATAATCTGCTCCCCTATTTCCAGTTTCTTGATTTATAAACCATCCATCAAAATTATAATATTGTGCCACTTCTACTAATTTATGTGCCATTGGAAAACTTCCATCTTTATCTTTAACTAAAAATTCATGCATCCATTCGAATTTTCCTCCATAATCTTCTGGGGGGAAAAATACAGTACCTAAAACCGGAACCCCATTTGTATGTGCTGAATCTATTATATCTGCACTCGGTGGAACTATTAGTCCTTCACCTGCTGACCCTCCCCAGGCCACTAATGTATCAATATATTGCCAGTAGCTAAAATTGTATCCTTCAAATTCAGTTTTACCTTGAGATGGAGTAGAGCTGGTTGTTTTATTGGCTATAGCTAATGATATAACCTTGACTTCATCATTTTGTGAATTTTTAACAACATCTCCTTTTGTCCTTGCTTGTAGTGGAACTGTTCCAATGTTAAACTTAGCATCTTTGTCATTATTTGGACTCCATGCTAAAAGTTCTTTTGGATACCAATATGATGAAAATGGCTGCCCTGTCTCTTCTTGAATTTTCTGATCTGATTCAAGAAGCGCATGTCCTATTATAGGTGTTGATCCAAATAAACTTAACGCTACAATAGTTGATGTAATAGTCTTTTTATATTTCATGTAGATCCCCTTCCATTTATAAAATATTTACTACCTATTTAAATATTTATAAAGTGCTCCTATTTTACCTGAGTCATTTTGAAATTTACAAACATCAATATCTACCATATCAATCACTTCTGGATTTAATAATTCTAAGTTTCTTTTAACATTTTCTATTAAATCCGACCTCACACTTACTCCTCCTCCAATTAAAATCTTCTCTGGAGCGAAACTGTAAGCAATGTTGTAAATTCCTACAGCTAAACTAAAGTAAAACTCTTCTATTTCCTTTTGAACTTCTAAATCTCCACTTTCAGCTAGCTCAAATACTTTTTTCCCATCTAAATTTAATTTTTTTAGTTTATTAACTCTATCAATCAAATTATAGGTAGATCCGAGCCTACTAAATGTTTTATAGTTTAAACTTTGAAGTTCCGACCTTCTGTGTTCTAATATATTTATTCCAAACTCTCCAGCCATACCTCTATGTCCTCTATATAGTTGGTTGTTGATAAACACACCTCCACCAATTCCAGTTCCTATCGTTATGCATACAAAGTTTTTATTATCCATCGCATTACCTTTATACTTTTCAGCCATAGCAACACAATTAACATCATTATCGTATACACATTCAAGTCCTGTATGCTTCTTTATATGCTTATTTAAATACAGATCTTGTAAATCAAATACAGATCCCATGAAATGTATATATCCATCATCATCTATTCCCCCAGGTACACTCATAGCAACTCCATCAATTTCATTTTCTAATTGATAATTTTTTATAATATCAACTAAAAGTTCCAAAGTTTTTCCTTCTCCTTGATGAGGTGTAGGAACTAAATTAGAATCTAACATTTCACCATCTTTATTCATCAAACTATATTTAATATTAGTTCCACCTATATCAAAAACAACATACTTCATCCTCAAATCCCCCTCCACAAGAAATAATGCATTTTTAAATTTTTCCATTATTAATTTTCAAAGTAGTATTATTGGCTATTGACGAAACACTCAAAGTGCGCCTTTTGCACTTCGTGTGAAGGAAATAGCCAATAATACTACGATAAGTCTATATGTAAAATTTAAAATCCATTATTCTCAATCAATTTTTTAAACCAATAAGCACTCTTCTTAGGAGTTCTTTTATATTCATCATTTATATTAACTTCCACAAATCCATATCTATTTTTATATGAGTTTAACCAAGACCAGTTGTCCATAAATGTCCATAAATGATATCCTCTAACATTACATCCTTCTTCAATAGCCTTATGAACATATTTTAAGTGCTCTTTTATAAACTCGATGCGATAGTCATCATTTATTTGTCCATTTACTTTAAACTTTTCTTCACCTTCTACCCCCATGCCATTTTCAGATATATAAAAAGGTATATTATTGTAATTGTCTCTTATGTTAATAGCTAAATCATAAATACCTTTTTCATAAATTTCCCATCCTCTATGAGGATTAATTTTTTTACCTGGCATATCATAGAAATCGAAAAAGCTCTCTGGTGTTAGTATATCTCCTTTTGCACTTTCCTTTGCCTTCACTCTTCTAGGCTGATAATAATTAACACCTAATAAATCTACAGTGTTATTTTTTATAATTTCTAAATCCTCGTTTTTATAAACAGGTATTAAATCATGACTTTTTAAAAATTCTACTAACTCATTAGGAAACTCTCCATGTACAGATGGATCTAAAAACGATCTATTTAATATTAAATCTGCAATATTAGATGCGTTTAAATCTTCTTTTGAATTGCTTCTCGGGTATGAAGGCGTTAAGTTTATTATTATCCCTATTTGCCCTTCTAGATTTAATTTTTTATACTCCATAATAGCTAAAGCACTTGATAGCATTATATGGTATCCAACTTGCACAGCTCTCTTAAAATCCACTACAGCTGGATAGTGGTATTCACCTAGGTATCCACATTCTACAGGTACTATCGGCTCATTATGAGTAAACCAATTTTTAACCCTATCTCCAAATAATTCAAAACATAGCTTTGCAAAGTTTTGATATCTATTTACAACATCACGATTTTCCCATCCTCCTAGTTCTTGTAAATACATCGGCATATCAAAATGAAATAAATTTATAAAAGGTTCTATCTCATTTTCTAAAAGAGTATTAATTACATCATTGTAA
Source organism: Paraclostridium sp. AKS73 (assembly GCF_025671395.1). NCBI lineage: Bacteria > Bacillati > Bacillota > Clostridia > Peptostreptococcales > Peptostreptococcaceae > Paraclostridium > Paraclostridium sp. AKS73. The sequence goes on from NZ_JAIXHU010000002.1 coordinate 113,184, forward strand.
AAATCTACAGCTATTTCATTTGTACTTCCATCTGATTTTATAAGCCTAGACCAACTTATTGAAAATCTAAATGAATTGTGTCCTAACTCTTTCATTAATTTTATATCTTCTTTATATTTATAATAAAATTGGCTAGTATTGCTTGGCCCTATTTCATTATGAAATTTCTCTGGTGCTATCTCAAACCAGTAATCCCATATATTTTTTTCTTTTCCTTCGATATCAAATGCACCTTCCATCTGAGTTGCAGAAGAAGCACTCCCCCACCAAAAATCCTTCGGAAATACATAATCCATAGTAGACCTCCATATAAATTATTTTTTACTTTTATCCCACAGTAGTCTAGAATTAATTCACAAAACATCATATTAGCCCAAGAGAACCAATCTCTAGTAAACATATTTGGGTCATTTGGATTAAACCCTTCATGCATTAAGTAAGTCCCTGCATCAGTATTTTTCATTATTTCTATTAATTCTCTTTTTTTGTTTTCATCATCTGTAGTTAATCCTTGCATTGCAAGAGATATATGCCATATATATCCTTCTGGAGTATGTGGACTTCCGACTCCACTAGCATATTTTCCTATATGAAACTCTGAATTTTCAGTGCTAAGTATAAATTTTCTTGTATTTATGTACCTTTCATCATTTAAATCAGCATATCCTAAATAAGGTATTGCTAGTAAACTTGGTAAATTTGCATCATCCATTAAATTGTAATTTCCTAACCCATCAACTTCATAAGCGTATATTTCTCCACATCTTGGGTGATTATAAACTGCATATTTTTCTATTCCTTCATTTATTTCATTTCTTAACATATCTGCTTTTTTAGCTAATACATCATCATTTATTATATTCGTCGCTATTTCGTTTATATAGCCTAATACCACTACTGCAAACATATTAGATGGAACTAGATAGCTATATGTACAAGCATCATCACTTGGTCTAAATCCGCACCAAGTCATTCCAGTTTGTTTGTGAACTGGTCCTTTTCCACTTCTTGCTAGGGTATCTAGTTGTCTACAATCTAATCTTTCAAATAAATACGGTGACTTTTCTTCGTGGTTTTGCTCAACTTTCCATAATTCTATTATTGAATTTGCAGCCTTTACAAATGTTTCATTAAACTGAGAAGTTCTACCTGTATTTTTATATAATAAGTAACTCAACTGTATAGGAAAACATAAAGAATCTATTTCATACTTTCTTTCCCAAACTTCTGGTTTCATATCTGTTAAATCAGTTTGATGCCCCGCCTTATTTGCACTTTCATTAAATGCATTTGCATATGGGTCTATTAATATATATCTAAATTGTCTTTCTACTAACCCCTCTATCATATCTGCTATTTCTTTATCTTCATTAGCTAAAACTAAATATGGTCTAATTTGACAAACAGAGTCTCTAAGCCACATAGCTGGTATGTCCCCAGTCAGTACATATGTAGTATCATCTTCCATTCTCTTAACAGTAGTGTTTATAGTGTTTAAGATACACTTTTCAAACATCTCTGCTATTTTTTTATCATCTTTAAATTTTTCCTTAACTGTTATTATTAGCTTATCTATTGAACTGTACATAATTTCCTCCCATAATTTACATAAGAGGCTACCATATTGATAGCCTCTTTATATAATTTAAATATAATTTTATTATTTTTTATCTGCCATCCATTTATCATATTGAGCTTGTATGTTTTCCATAACTTTATCTATTCCCGCTGCATCTAACTTTTTGTTTAACTCATTTAAATACTTATCTGTATCTACAGATCCTGTAAATAATGGCGATTTAAATTCTTGAACTATGTTTGATATATTAGCTACTTCATTGCTTATCTCTGTGGTATCTACATAGAATCCTAATGTTGGAGAAGCAACCGCTGACTTATTAAACTCTTCATATTGTTCGATTCTATCTTTTGGATCAGTATCGTATGATTTAGTTATAAGTACATTTCCTAAAGCCCAAGATGGCATATTATATCCTTTAGCTTCTTCAGTTTTAGTTATAGTCTTATCTTCATTTGTCTTATAATGTACACCCTCTATACCTCTATCTATTAAGTTTCTTAAATACTCATCTGTATTTAATAAGTTTAAGAACTTAAGAGCCTCATCTGGATGTTGAGATGTTGCAGATATTGACATTACAGATCCAGTAACTGAGTTATTTATAGTTAAAGGATCATGCATTGGTGTATATCCAATTTCGTACCCTGCATTAGATGACCACATTTCCTTAGCTCCTGGTGCATATTGTTCTTTTCTTACGAACCAGTTTTGAACACTCATCTCATGTGGATCAGTATCTGTTGCTGCTTGAGAATGTATGTATCCTTTTTTATAGAAATCTCTTAGTGTATTTAAAGTTTTCTTTACATCTTCTTGTTCATATAGATTTACAATTTTACTTGTATCTCCTTCTAAAGATATTGCAAATGGTAAGTTATCCCCTAATAATAAGTCATACGGCATGTATGGCATGAAGTTTGCTCCTGCCGCCATTGGCATTTTTAAGTCTGGGTTCTTAGCCTTAACTTTTTCTAATACTGGACCTAAATCTTCTAGAGTTTTAACATTTGACATATCTACTCCAGCTTTCTTAGCCATTTCAACATTATATGCCCATCCCATTTGTTGTCCAACTTCTTTATTTGCAGGTATTCCATATAATTTTCCGTTTATAGATGCCCCTTCTAAGAATAATGGGTTTATAGCCTCTTTTAATTCTTTAGCATTTTTATCTAACATTTCATCTGTTATTTCTAAGTATGCTCCCTTTTGTGCATTTATTGAATAATCACTTGCAAATGCTAAATCATATGGCTCTCCTGATGAAGTTATAACTTGCATTTTTTGACCATAATCTCCCCAGTCTACCATTCTTAAATCTATAGTTACACCTATCTTTTCCTTTGTATATTTATTAACTTCTTCCATAACCTTAGCTTGGTCTGGTTGTGGAGTTCCTATCATATACCATACTAATTCTGTGTTTCCATTTGAGTCTTTTGCTGCACCCTTATCATCATTTGAACTACTACATCCCGTAAGAATTGTTGCCCCTAAAGTCGCCGCTAAAAATAAGCTCGATACCTTTTTAAATTTCATATTACTTCCTCCCCAATTTTATTAGTAAGTTATTATTCTTTTACTCCTCCAACTGTTAATCCACTTATAAAGTATTTTTGGAAGAACGGATAGCTACATGCTATTGGCAATGTAGATATAACTACCATAGCCATTCTAACTGATTCTTGTGGTAAGTTTTGCATCACTTGCCCACTTAACATTGCATTTTGTCTTATAAACTCTAAGTTTTTTTCTATTTTCATAAGCATATGTTGAAGTGGTATTAAATTTTGATGATCTATATATAACATCGCGTTAAACCAATCGTTCCAATATGCTAATGTACTAAATAACGCAATCGTTGCGATACCCGGTAACGCCAAAGGTATAACCATTTTTATAAATATTTTAAATTCACTTGCTCCATCTATTCTTGCAGATTCTATTATAGATTCTGGAACAGACCTTTGGAAAAATGTCTTCATAACTATTATGTTAAATGCATTAAATGCTAATGGTAATATTAATGCCCATATAGTATTTTTAAGACCTAACACCTGAGTCATTACTATGTATGAAGGAACCATCCCTCCACCAAATAACATTGTGAAAAACACTAAGAATGTGAATTGTTTTCTATATTTAAAATTTTGTCTAGATATTGCATAAGCATAAGTTGATACCATACTTACATTTATTATTGTTCCTACAACAGTTACTACTATAGTAACTAAGTAAGAATGCATTAACTGTTTACCTGATGTAAGTAAATATTTATAAGCATCTAAGCTCCACTCTTCTGGGAATATTGAATATCCATTTTGTAATAATGATTGTTCTGATGTTAAAGATATTATTATTACAAATACAAATGGGAATATACATGCTATAGCCATTATAGCTAGTATAATATTTGAAATTATATTAGTAATTCCTGTAAACCCTTCATTATATGCTTTCTTCTTTTTCTTCCCTAAAAGATTAGGCTTTTTCTTGTTCTTTAGATACTACACTTTCCACGATTGCCTATCTCCTTTCTTTTTAGAATAAACCATATTCTGGATCTACTTTTTTAACTAACTTATTAGTTGTCATTATTAATATAAATCCAACTGCTGCTTGATATAAACCAGCTGCTGTACTCATACCAATGTTACCCATATTCATAAGACCTTTATATATATATGTGTCTATAACGTCTGTTACTGGATATAATACAGCTGAGTTTCTCGGTATATTGTAGAATAATCCGAAATCTGAGTTAAATATTCTACCTATAGCCATTATCGTAAGTATAATCATAAGTGGTACTATTAGAGGTATTGTTATATTCTTTATTTGTTGCCATTTACTAGCTCCATCTATAGTAGCAGCTTCATAGTATGTTCTATCTATTCCTACTATTGCAGCTAAGTAAACTATACTTCCATATCCTACACCCTTCCATATATTCATAAATATTAGTATGAAAGGCCAATGTTTCGGTTCACTATACCAAGATACTGGTTCTGCTCCAAATGTAGATAAAATAGAGTTAACCATACCTTTATCTGTACTTAAGAAACTAAATACAAAGTAACTTACAATTACCCAAGATAAGAAATGTGGGAATAGCATCCCTGTTTGATATATTTTAGCTAATTTTTTATTAGCTATTTCACTTAATGTTATAGCAACAAATACAGCAAATATAAGTCCTAGCACTATAAACACCAAGTTATACAAAATAGTATTTCGTGTTATACGAAATGCATCTCCACTTGTAAATAAAAATTTAAAGTTATCAAATCCAACCCACTCACTATTTATTAAACTTTGTACAAATCCGCCTGGGTGCATTTTATAATTTTTAAACGCTAATACTGTCCCAAACATAGGCAAGTATGAGAATACTAGTAACCATATAGTTCCTGGTAATACCATCAACAGCCAAGCTCTATTTTTCCATAAATCTTTCATGAATTTCTTCATCAGCGTCACCCCTTTTCCTAATTATATTTTATCATTAGGAAAAGCCTTTCTAAAGTTTACTATCTTTAGATTCGCTACACTTTCCTTAGTTTATGTATACGTTTTCCTATTTTTATAAAAATACACTTTCTGTTGCGTAAAAAAATGCCTCTTAATTAGAGGCATTTCTTTATAAGTTTATTTTTCTCCATTCACTAGGTGTAATTCCAACTATATCTTTAAACTTTCTATAAAAATAATTCTTATTTGCATAACCTACTAGTTCTCCAATTTCTGCAGCTTTTAAACTTGTTTCTACCAGTAAATTTTTTGCTTTGTTAACCCTAAAATTATTCAGATAATCCGAAAACAATATACCTGTTTCTTTTTGAAATAATTGCCCTAAATATATAGAATTTATATTATAGGTTTCACTTATTTCCTTTAAGTTCAGATCTTTGCTATAATTTTTTTCTATATTTCTTAAGAGCTTTAATATTATAGGGCTTATACTATCATCAGTTTCTTCTAATTTTGACTGTCTATGCTTAATCATATTATTTAACTCAATCTGTATTTGATCTAAGTTAACCGAGTTTATAACTTTTTCAAGATATAAATCTAATCCTTTTATAATCTTAGAGTCATTAAAATAATTATATACATTTAAAAATACTTCAATAGACTTTGTTTTAATTTGCTTTACTGTAAGATTCTCATCCTTTTTTAATTTACTAAATATAGATTCAATGTAATTTAAAGATTCTTTATTATCTTTATTTAACATAAGCTTTTTTAAATGATCGAAATCTATATAATCTATATTTTCAAGATTATATGACTTTTCTTTGTACTCTCTAATCCAAGATATATTTGGGTAAACCAACTTATATTCATGAATATCCTTAGCACTTTGGTAACTACAATTTAAATTTTCTATTGAGTCAACGTACTTACCTCTACTTATATATATTTGTTCATTTGTTGTGCTATTAAGATCATCTTTTAAACTTCTTAAAACATCTTTATTTGCAGATTCTTTATCCATTATAATTAAAATTTGATTTTGAAGATTTACACAGTATTCATAATTTAAATTATCAATATGATTTAATATAAGATTATTTATATTACCGCCTTCTGCAAATTCTAATATTACTACACATAAGTTTTTATAATTTAAATTTACACCTTCTAATCTTAATCTATCCAATACTCCATCATTATTTTTATTACATATTAATTTCAATATAAGATCATTTTTTAATATTTTTGTATCCACTTTTTCTAACTTGACTTTTTCAATTTTTTCTTAACTTCTTCTATAGTCTGTATCAATTCATCTTCATCTATAGGTTTAGTTAAGTAGTTTTCAGCCCCCATACTAATAGCTTCTTTTGCATATTGAAATTCTTGAAATGCACTTAGTACTATAAACTTAGCATTATGATTAATTTTTTTCAAATTGCTAATTAGTTCTAGCCCAGTCATTTTGGGCATCATTATATCAGTTATTATTAAATCTACATCCTCATTTTTTATAAAATTAAATCCATCTTCTCCGTTATTTGAAGTTCCTACTACATCAAATCCATATTCTTCCCAATCTATAATATATTTAAGACCTTCTAAAATAAATGGTTCATCGTCTAATAAATATAACTTATACATTTTTAACTCCATCCTTTAAAATAGGTATTTTAATTTTAACTATAGTACCTCTATTTTCTTCGCTGTCTATATGTATTCCATATTTATCACCAAACCTAATTTTAAGCCTGCTGTTTATATTCATTAATCCTATTGAGCTTTTCTTCTGTAAATTTTGATTTAAGTTTTCCTCAATCACATTCATTCTTTCACTACTTATTCCAATTCCATTATCCTCAACTATAAGTTCTATATCTTCTTCAATCATGTTTGCCTTTATAGATATGAAATTATCATTTCTATCTTTTGCCATACCGTGATTTATACTGTTTTCTATCACTGGTTGTAATATAAATTTTGGAACTTTAAAATCTAATAGTTCTTCATCAATTTCTACTTTATAATCAATTATTCCTTTATATCTTGTACAACATAAATTCAAATACATTTCGCAGTAATTAACCATTTCTGACAATTTAACATCCGAAGCATTATTATATGTAGAGTACTTGAACATACTAGCCAAATTATATATCATGTTTGCAACTTCTTTATTTTTACTTGCTAAAGCACACATCCTAATAACCTCTAATGTATTGTATAGAAAGTGTGGTTTTATTTGAGCTTGAAGTGCATTTAATTCTGCTTCTTTTTGCTTTACTTCAGACTTATATGTTTTCTCTATATTTTCTTGCAAACTCTCACACATTCTATCAATTTCAATTGCAATCATATCTAGTTCATCTTCTTCTTTTTCAACATTAAATCGTACACTTAAATCTCCCCTTTTTATATTTTCTATTCCTTGCATCATATTACTTAATTTATCAGAGAAATTTTTTATTACAAGGTAAGTAATAAAAAGTATTAGTGCAATACATAACAATGAAATTAAAGATATTTTAAAAATCATGCTTCCAATTCCTAGATCTTCATTTTTTATTACGCTAATATATTTATACTTGGTTTGTACATCCTGTTTTACAGTTGCCAATTTGCTATTCTTATCTAAATATTTTTCTTCAACTTTTTCTATATTCCATATGCTTTTTTCCCTATAAGAATCTAGTATTATGTCATTAGAATTATCTGCTATTAAAAGCCTACCTTTTAAATTTGATCCATCAATTAAGTTATTTATATTTGTCAAATCAAAATATATATCAACATACCCTATTACATAAGTAGAATCTATATTTTTTATAGGCTTAGTTATTTTCCTAATATATTTACTTTTTAACTTATTTTTCAACTTATACCAATCACTGTGTTTAAAAACAAGCTCGCTTACATATTCTTTATTTTTATCATTTATTATAATAGCTAACGCATCACTTCTACCTGATAATATAGTTTTTACTACATAGTCTAAGTCTGCTTCTTTTACATTTGTACTTGAAAATTTATCTAATTTGTAGCTTATATAATCTTCATATGTTGAGTTTATCAGCATCTGAATTTCATCAGTAATCTTTTTTTGTGTATTTATTCCATTTATAAGAGAGGTACTTACTATATCTTGTTCTTCGAATCTTTTTTCTATATTAAATATCATCTCTGAATGTATGTTTAACTCGTTTGTAGTTCACTCTCTAAATAATACTTTAAAAATATATTAGATAGTAAACAAATAGATACAATGGTTATTGCCGAATATATAAGTAGCATCTTGCTAAATAGGTTTTTAGATGTGTATAAATTATATAGTTTTTTCAAGTTACCCCTCTCCCCATGTAAGTTTTATGCCCTTTGAAGCTTTAAAAACTTTTTATATAAAATATTCATCACCCAATACCCTGGTACAACTACAGCAAAGTATATTAATAATCCAGGACTACTTTTTACAAAGTATGCAAGTAGTGCTATTCCAATTAATATTAAAATAGTCTCTTTTGGACTTCCCATTGATAACATAAAGGAATTTTTTATATAATCCTTAGTCGATAATTCAAAGTGTACATAAGTTGGGAAAAAGTATATAAATGCAATAACAGAAAAAAACAAAGTTGCATTTACTAATATATAAATTACAGTTGCATATATAGCATCTATTTGGTATAAAATCCATAAATCAAATGCTAAAAATAAAAATATCCCTAAAAATACCGCTCCACACTTATTTGAGTTTAAAAACTCCTTTTTATAAGCTCCTTTAAATGACTCAAAAATATTAATTTCTAAATCTCCTTGAACCCATTTTCTTAAAACATAAAAAGTTGCAACAGTTGATGGCATTATCCCTAATACAACCCCTCCAAGTAAAGTTCCTACAGACCAAAAAAGATTTAGTACTGCAAACTTCCATATCCAACTGCAAAAATTAAATATAACAGATTCCATTTTCATAACATATCACCTCAATATTAATATTTAAAAAATAAAAAGGTCATCCAATCAGATAACCTTTTTACGTTAATTTACTTCCCTATGCTTACAGTTACTATTTCTGATTGTCTTAAGTGGATTTTATTTTCTGTAATTTTTTGGATTTTATTCTCTAATATATTCGCTCTATACTTATCCCCTAATAAACTACAACTACTTAAATTTAAAATAGTTTCTTCTTTGTTTAAATTGTATACTCTTAATATATTATTTCCATTTTTACATTCCCTTTTTAATGTTGACCACATTATACCATACCCCTCTACATTTAGTAAACCGTTTGCACAAGGTATTTCTCCACTTTGTATAGACATTTGTTTAGAAATTATAGGTATTTGGAATAAATGAGCTTCCTTATAAGAATCAAATACTTCTTTACCATGAGGTATTATTTCAAGCTCTACTTTATGATTTCCTAAACACTGAGCTTCTGGAGTTTCAAAAACTCCCCAATCACCTAATTCCCTAACACTTCTTAATAATGTAACTGCAATTGTATTTCTATCATTATTCAAAATTTCATATTCATTTAACCCTTTATTTGCAATTGTAAGTCCATAGTTATCGTCATGTATATTTACAAATGTGTGCTGATGTTGGCAGTTGCATGGATTTTCCCAAGATGTATGTGGAATATTATTTCTCTTTGCTACCTCAAATATTGATTCTGCATAATGAATATTACTTTCTATATCTGTATTAAATAACATCCTCATTCTATGGTCTTTACAGATATTGTTAAATTCAGATTCAACCTTTAATCCCTTAGCACTTTTTTCTAAAGTTAAGGTAGTTTTTATTTCCATCTGTAACGTTTCTTTAACTCTTTGTGTCTTTCTATGCTTAAATTCCAATACTTCTTCAATTTCTTTATCTAACAAGTAATCTGCACTTTTTGGAATATCCCACTTATGAATAACTTCCACAACAGCTTTATATGGTAAATCTTCTTTTATATTTATATTAGCTTTTATTCCCTTAGTAGTTAATGGTGTTTCACCCTCTGGCATTTTATAAATATATTCATTACCTATGTCACCTGTATTTTCATATACACATAAATCTTTGAAAACTTTATTCGTATTTTTATCTAATATATCAATACTTCCATTTTCATTTATTTTAACTCTTATATTTTCATTTTCTAATATATTTTCATTTATTAAGCTATTAATACTATTTTCAATGCTATTTGAATCATCCTCTACTAAAGCATATGTATCCCATCCAAAAGACTTAATATTATTAGTTTCAATCTCAACACTTACTAGCCTTGAATAATAAGGTTGTCTAAATTTATCATCTGGCAAATCATATCCAAATTTTATTCCTAAATCATTTATATTTGAATCTATTTTATTTCCATTTATATCAACTACTTTAAACTTAGGAAGCTTTATATTTCTCATTTCTTTTGCTATTTCATTTGGATGTCCTTCTTTAAAATACTTTCTTACTATATCAACCTCAACTTTAACTAAGCCTTTTCTATCATACCCTGATGTATTTAAAACTAAAAATGGATATACATTTTCTCCTAAATCTTTAAATTTCAGAGTATTAATTTTACTAGATATATAAGTTAAACTTTCATTTACAATATACTTAGCAACATCCTTAGCTTTATCAAATCTAGCTACCATTTCTCTATGAACTTCATCTACACTACACCCACAAATACTGTCGTGAGGATGATTCTTCATTAAAGATTTCCATCCATACTCAAATAAATGATGAGGGTATTCAAAACCATATTGGCTAGCCATAGTTGCTATTGGTTCAGCTACTTTTTCAAATAAAGTCTGGCAAAGTTGGTTCCATTGCTTTAAGTAAACTCTCGATGAAGCTGTATTAGCAAGTGTGTACCATCCATCAGTTTGCTGACTTCTTAATTCTCCCTTTATAATTTGTAAATCTTTATCTATATTACTTTTTAAATCCTTTACATAATCTTCAAAGTTAGAGTGTATAAAGTCTATATCACTATATATGTTCTTAGCCATTTTGATAGCTTCTGATAAATCAGTTTGAATAGGTTGATGATCACATCCATTTAAAAATAACAAATGATTTGTTGATGCAAATTTTCCAGCATCATCTATTCTCTTACTCCAATAATTTTTAGCTTCTTTTTCATCAGTAGGTATTTCCATTCCATTACAATACCAGTTAGCAAATAGTATTCCTAATACCTTAGATCCATCTGGACTTTCCCAATACATTTCAGAATATGGAGATTCAAATTTATCATCAGCACTTACTTCATTGTTAAACCCAGTTGGTTTTACTCCTCTTCCAAAAGCTGCAGCATCTATTCCTGCTTGCTTTAATATTTGAGGGGCTTGACCCATGTTCCCGAAAGAATCTGGGAAGTACCCTATTTTACACGCTTCAACTCCATAATTATTTGCATCTTTATGACCATATTGTAAATTTCTAACATTTGATTCGCTGCTTGTTAAAAACTCATCTTGAAGAACATACCAAGGTCCAATTTTAAGTCTTCCTTCTTTAATAACCTTTTCTAAAAGCTCTTTTCTATCGGGTCTAACTTCTAAATAATCTTCTAGTAAAACTGTTTGACCATCTAGATGATAATATTTAAATTCTGGATCTTTCTCAAATGTATCAAGTAAAGTATCCATAGTTTTTATAAGCATCATATGATGTGTTTCATATGGTAAATACCACTCTCTATCCCAATGAGTATGAGATATTATATGTGCAGTCTTTTTCATAAAAAATCCCCCAATACTTATTCTATCCACCACACCTTAATGTAGTGAATTACTTGAAGTCAGAAAGCAAAGTGATGTAGATAATTGTTGACGAAACACTTAAAGTACATGTTCTTAGTACTTTGTGTGAAGGAAACAAATATCTACATCACAAGCCTCTGCTAAATCTAGATTACTTCATTTTTATCATAAGTGTTTTAATTTCATATGGATTTACAACAACATTTATAGAGTTTTCATTTCTTAAATTCTCTATTGGTTTTTCCATTAAGTTTGTCTCCATCCATCCAGTAATTTCATAATCACTATCTATACTTACATTTTGTCTACTTCCTGAATAATCATGGAAACGTATTATTATCATATCTTCATCTTCAGCTTTTTTTATAGCATCAACCAATATATTTGTATCATTAAATTTAAATAATTGTTTTTTGACCTCACTCTTTAACATTCCTTTTATAGCTCTTAAAGGTTGATTAAGTTCATATGCATGCTTTACTGTGTTTCCATCTATAAAGTCCCCACTATGAGGTAATAGTGAATAAGTAAAGTTTTGTTCTCCTTGATCTTGTACTGGATCAGGGTGTGTAGCTGATTTTAATAATGTTAATCTCATTACATTGTCTTTTATGTCATGGCCATATTTACAATTATTTAATAAACTTACACCATAATTTCTTTCAGATAAATCAACCCATTGTTGTGCAACACTTTCAAATCTAGCTCTATCCCAACTAGTATTCCAGTGAGTTGGTCTTTTTACATTTCCAAACTGAACATCGTATGTAGCCATAGTACTTCTTATATCTACTACAAATGCTACCTTAAGTAGCTGTTTTTTCTCTCTCCAGTCAACATTTGTTTTAAAATCTATTCTATTGCTATTAGCGTATACTATCATGTCTTGGCTTATTGTCGTATTCATATACTTATATTTAAATCTTATAACAGCTTTTAGATTTCCGTCTTCTATTAATTCAACGCTTTGTAAATCTTTTACTTCTCTCATCTTCTCTTTATAGAATATATCAATATCCCATGCTTCATGTGCCATAGGCTTGTCTTCAAACATTTGAAGAACATTTCCTCTTTCACCCTTAGCCAATACTTCTCTTTTGTTTTCTTTATCATATATAGATGTTAATTGTCCATATTCATTCCACTCTATATTATATTTAGGAGTTGAAATTTTACCATCACAGTATTCAAATACTGAGTTGTTATCATCTTGTACATCATCTATTTTTAATATTATTCTTTTATATCCAAGTGCCGGAATATCTTTAATTTCTACTGTGTATTCATCTTTATTTCTTTGATATTTTAGTTTATTTCCATCTTCATCATAAAAACTTCCATCTTCATCACATTTTATATTTATAGATTCATTTCTATCCCAGTTAGAGTTATTTACTATTGTCCAAGTATGTTCATCTTTATATATATATATTTCTTCAAGTTTATTTTGTATATCTAATGCTATATCTTCTGCTTCTTCATACTCTTGTTTTGCATCTTCATAAACTTCCGTTATAGATGAACCAGGTATTATGTCATGAAATTGGTTTCTAAGTATAGTCTTCCATCCTTTAGTTATTTCATTATTCGCATATAATGACCAATCATTGTTAGTTAAGCAAGCTACAGTTGATAACCACTCTGTTTCTCTATATAAAAGCTCTAGTTTTCTATTCATCATTTTAGTGTATGCCTGACTTGTATATGTACCTCTATGATATTCTAAGTATAATTCTCCATCCCATGTATGAACATATTCCTCAGTTTTTCTACCTTTTCTTTTAAACCTCTAAAGTACTCACTAGCTTTTCCAGTCTTTACATTAGGTAATCCCGGCATTTTATCTAATCTCTTTCTATACTCTAACATTTCACGGTTTACTCCACCACCACCGTCTCCAAAACCATAAGATACTAATAAATCATTAGTTATTCCTTTATCTGTATATGCATCCCATACCCCTTTTACTGTTTTAGGTGTAAGTCTTCCATTGTATGTATAGAACCAAGATCCAGGTTGGCTCCATGGTTCTGGAGTTGTTATAAAGTGAGTTAGTATTTCTGAACCGTCTATTCCTCTCCACTTAAACGTATCATGTGGCATTCTATTATATTGATTCCAACTTATCTTAGTTGTCATAAACATATCTATACCAGATTTTTTTAATATTTGAGGTAACGCCCATGAGTATCCAAAAACATCTGGTAACCATAAATATTCAACATCTTTATTAAATTCTTCTTTTATAAATCTTGAACCTACTAAAATTTGTCTTACTAAAGATTCTCCTGATGGTATGTTACAATCTGCCTCTAACCACATTCCACCATCAACTTCCCAGTTACCATCTTTAACCTTTTGTTTTATAGCTTCATATAATTCTGGATAATCATTTTTTACATATTCATATAGCTGAGGTTGTGTTTGTAAAAATATGTACTCAGGATATCTTTCCATTAATCTTAATACTGTTGAAAACGATCTTGCACATTTCTCTCTAGTGTGTTTTAATCTCCAAAGCCAAGCAACATCTATATGAGTGTGTCCAATACAAGTTACATTAACTACTGAATGTTTATCAATCTTATCTATTTCTTTATTTAAGTAATCTGATGCTTCATGTAGTGAATTATAAAAATCTTCATTCCCTGGATATGCCCAGTCAATTAACTTAAATGCATTATTTAGTATTTTTGTTAAGTGAACTTTATCTGGAGAGTACTCGTCTAGTTCTCCTATCGTTTCTAAAATTACGCTTGCATTATAGAATAAATCATCTACTTTTTCATCTAACCACGCTAATTGAGCTCTATTTATACGATGCTCTTGTTCTCTTGGAATTCCTCCTCCTTCAAGCCCAGTCCATAGTCTAAAAATTAATTCAATACTAGTTCCATTAATATCTTTCGGCAAAAACACTTCTTTGTGATTACTATCAACACCTTGGTAAGGCTTATTATTTAGATAAAATAACGATTCAAATCCAGAGTTGTTCCCAGCTCCAGTTTCTCCAAAATCAAATATACCAACAACAGTTTTATTCTCCCAGTTTTGTGGTATATCAACTTCCTTTTTCATCCAAAGATATAAATCTCTTCCTTTCCACGTCTCACCAGTTTTTATAACTCCATCATACTCAGTTGGAATATTAGGTGCTATATCTTTGTCTCCATTTAACTTCGTGTTGAAATATTCAAGTTCTACTTTATCTCTATATCTATAATCATCTAGTTCATGTATTCTATTTCTAAGTTTATCTATTGTATAAAACATATCTTTCATGTTTTTTGTCCCCCTTCGATAATATAGTCTCATTATATTTAGAAACGTTTTCACTGTCAATTTGATATAAACATCTATATTTACTTAGTATAGCTTTTATAATATAAGTGTAGTTTTAGCTTATTTTTTATTAATTAGTTCTTTATTTTTATCAATTGTAAGAAGTGTACAAACTTAAGTTTATATTCATTATTCTTATATAAAATTAATATACAGCCCTACTTCGAAAACATTTTCTTAAATTTTTCTATTTTATATAATATAATTAACTTAAATTAATTAGTCATTATGGGGGGTAACATGAGAAAACTTGAAAATATTAAGCTATTTAGAGATTTAGAAGAAGCTTCTTTAAAATATAGAGATTTAGAGTTTAAAAATAAAGATATAGAAATTGAATATAACACTCAGTTACAAAATCTTTTGATTAGCTATAGATCTCAACTACCTCAAATAAAAAATAGGTACGACTTCATATCTAAACAAGTTAAGGATCAATCTAATTACTACTCTTCTAAAAATGTTTATAATACTATACTTAGTTTGAATAACTTAGTCAGCTCTAAATGTGATTATATAAAAAATTACGATTTAGATAGAGAGCATACATGTGTACATGCAGTAATAGGTTCAACTGTAGATGAACTTTCTTTAATTAATAACTCTATAAAGAATAAAGATTTCTTAAAAGATAAGCATACTTATTTATACATATATGAAAAATATCAATAAATAGCTTTATGAACTTTTTAGCTTTAAAAGATATGTCTATAAATAAAAACTTAATAGATGCTTTATCTCAATTAGTCCTTGCTCAAATTCAGTCAGTAGCTCTTGTATCTTTATAAAATAAAAAGGTTGTAAAACTTTTACAACCTTTTTATATAAGTATCTGAATTTGGCAACTATATGTTTTAGTATTAAAAAAATCATTAAATAACTCAATTTCAATAAATTTTTTTAATTTTAAGTTATTTTCTTTTATGTATGCTAATGTTAAATACTCACCTTTAGGCAATAAATCTATATGTTTATCTATTTTGATATTTTCATCTTTGATTATTTCATTAAATACATAAAATGGTTCTACTTCTCCATCAGAATTAAAATCATATCCAATTCCTCTTTCTATAGACATATTTAAATTTTTATTTTTTATAATTTTTTCTAATTCTGAGTACGAAATAAGCTCTTTTAAACTTCCTACTTCTTTACACGGTGCTATTACTATTTCCTGAAGCTCAGCTATGCTAGTTCCTAGTGCTCTACATCCTTTTATTACATCAATATGTATAAATTGATCTATCGAGTAATATCTATACCCCGTATTATCATCTATATATTTAGGAATTAAAATTCCGACTTTATAATAATACCTTAATGCTTTTACAGTTACTTTTTTTATTTTTGAAACCTCTCCTATAGAGTATAAATTTTTCATAAAATTTCATCCCCTAATTTTAAATTTTTCGCATTGACTCTATCTTTAGGGTATACATTACTATCATTATAAGGTATTTTTCAACAGAAATTTTACTTTTAATTTATTAGCTAGAAAGGATAGTGTGTTTATATGAAAAATGTAGTTTATAGGAATTTAGAGAAAAAAGATTATAATCTTACTCCTACTTATAAATCTTTTTTAGTAAGATATATACCCTATATAAATTAAATTTATCAAGATATAAGTTTAAATATCTACTTATTCAATTTTCCTAGCTTTTCGTTAATACTTCTTACTCTACGGCTGAATATATTCCATACCACAATATAAAAAACTATAAATGTCAAAATAAATGAAGCTATTCCAAAAAAGTTCTTAGGCATCCATCCTGTTAAATATGAAATTGGAAAATATACAATTGTAATAAGTATTAAATTTATAGACGTCTGTTTTAATAAACTCCATTCTTCTATTGAGTATACAACACTTAGTCCTGTACAATAAAACCCCGTAAACGCTGAAGCTAAAAATTGAATAAAAAACTGTTCTCTTGTTGTTTCAAAACTACTTATATCGCTAGTTAATAAAATTATAAAAAACACTAATTGGCCTATAAATACCCCTCCCGGTACTCCATAACACACACCTCTATGTATAAATGTTTTTATATACTTACTCATTTTAAAAACCTCCATTTTTTAAATAATCTTTTATTTTTGATATGTATCTTCTAGATATACTTTCCTTTTTGCCATTTATAAAATTAATAGTTAAATTACCGCTAAAACTCATATCTATATTTTTAACTTTCTTTAAATTTACAATAGAAAATTTCGAAACTCTGATAAATGATGTATTTTTAAAATTCTCTTCTATTTCATATAGCCTTTCATCTACTTCGTATCTAAAATCTTCAGTCTCAACAAATACTTTTTGATTTTCACTGTAGAAAAAATATATATCTTTCACATCTACTATATATACCTTTTTATCTGATTTGCCTAAAATGTATTTATTTTTTGTAGTTTTTAGTTTTTCTAAAATTTCTATAGTCTCATCATTCATTTCATTTGACCTTAATATAACTTGAATTTCTTCATACCTTTTGTCTATATCTATATCTATTTTCATATATTTGACCCCCTATCTGAGTTTAATTATACATCATCAATTTTTTAATTCTATAAATTATATATAAAGGTATTTTAGTTGTATAAGCGGTATTTTGAATATAAAAAAGAAACTATATTATTTAATATAGTTTCTTTTTTATATTCAAAATTTATTTAATTTTATTTTTCATGAGAGTAAAGAGTTCCACCGATTAACTCTTCTTCTTTTTCTAAGTATTCTCCAACTCTTGGGTTTATTGCTTTAAAGAACATATTTAAGAAGTTTAATAATATAAAGAACACTACATATGTTGCTATAAATATTTCTATATTACCTAATAAATTAAACATTTCTCCTAATTTTGCATATCCTATAGATGTAAAGTATACAGCTAACTTATACGCTGCTAAAGTAGCTATTGCTAATGGGAATGTAAATGATGCATATGTTGGTTTAAATCCTTCTTTAAATAGTTTTAATATATATCCATATACAACTACTAAAAGAATTAATCCTGTTACTATCAACCAAGTTAACATATATATATTAGGATTTGGATCTATTGTTAATATACCTACTACTCCAAGTGGTGCAGGGGAACAAACTATACCAACAGTAGGTAATTTTTTATCATCTAGTATCTCACTTTTAAATACTATATAAAGGACTACTGGTAAAAGTATTGTGTAAAATACAAATCCAAACATTAACATGAACTGAGCTATTTCAGGTATTATACCTCCCATACCTTTACTAGCAACACTACCTGTTATCATACCTGTATATACTATAAAACAAGTTGGCATTATATTGCTAAATTTCTTTTCTTTAATTCTTATTACTGTATAAAAAATAATTATTGCATAATGATATATAGCTGCCCCTATCCATAATGTACTACATACAGTTGGAAACTTAGGATAGAAGTATCCTGAAACTAACCAAGTTACCATCCCAAGAGTTGGATAAAATGTTCCTACAACTGGATCTTTCAATTCTTTATACATTACTTTTGGAAATCTTATTAATCTTATGAGCATAAGAGTAAGCATTCCTAATGCTATAGCTATAGCAATTGGTTTTAAATATCCGATATCTTTAATTTGCCAACTATTACTAAGTGTTATAAATGCTAAGCACGTTCCACTTATACCTATGTGCATATTCTCAAGTTTATTTATATATTTATTCATTTAACCACCCTCTTTTATGATATTTTGTATTTATAAATTATTTTTTAAAGTTTAATTTAATTTTTAATTACATACATATATATACCTCTCAAGTATTGATTTTACACAGTTTTAAGCAATTTTACTAATTCAAGTTTTTCATACTTATCATTTATTTTTTAATAGTTATCTATAAATCCATTAATTTAACTTATCTTTAGCTATTTTTAAATTTGAAAATTTTATAGTTTTTTTGCATAAAAATATCCTATATAAACAAACATTTTTATCAATGTTTTATATATAGGATACATAAAAATATAATTATTAAATTTTATAAGTCTATTTCATTAAGAATTCTTTTAAGTTCTCTTAATTCATCGGTACTTAAAGTTAATCCTTTTCCCATTTTATCATGATTTGAATCCCAATCTCTTATATCAAATTTAGGTGCTCTATCATTCCAACTTACTAAATTTAATTCTTTTTTCCATCCATTTGAAGTTTCCGAAATAACACCAAAGCTTTCTTGTATATCAAATTTTATACCTGCCATATCATCACCTCTTAATTATTTTCCTGTATATAGTTCAAATCTATAAACTTGATTAGTTATATTATCTTCTCTTCCTTCTTCTACCTTCTCTTGAAACATTTTAAGTGGTCTAACATACATATCATAAGGAGGATAAAGCATTTGATATGATACCAATTCCTCTCCCGTTTCTGAATGTTTAACTATACTATGTACATAATATAAATTCCCTTTAAAATGTCTGTATGGTCTTTGAACCTTTATTTCATTACTCATAATTTTCACCTCTTTTTACCCTTATATACCCAGTTTTTAAATTTTTATTTACACTTTTAAACAGCTAAACTAGTTTCTTTATTTAACATTGATAATAGTTGAGATATATCAGAAATTTCGTATGTAGGTTTTATATCATTAGATTTTTTCTCTAAAGGATTAAACCATACACAGTCAATACCAAAATTATTAGAACCCTTTATATCAGAAGCTAAACTATCTCCTATCATAAGAGTATCTTCTTTTTTCATAAAATCGTACTTATTAAAAATTATTTCGAAAAACTTAGAATTTGGCTTTTCAACTCCCATTTCTTCAGAAATAAATATGTCATCAAATAGATACACCATTTTAGAATCTTTAAGTCTTTGTTTTTGAGTCTTTCCTATCCCATTAGTTCCTGCAAATATCTTGTATCCTCTATTTTTTAATTCCATTAAAGTTTCCATAGCTTTAGGAATTGTTTTATGTCCTTTAGTTAAGCAATTTTGATATTCTTTTTCTACTATTTCACCTTTAACATCATATCCATACAAAGCAAAAAATTCTTCGAATCTTTTAGTTAGTGCCGCTTCTTTTTCTATAGTTCCTTGTTCTATCTGACTCCAAAATCCTCTATTTATAGACTTATACTGATTAAATGATTTTTCATCAAAAGTAATATTATACTTTTTAAAAATAACCTTTAAACAGTTTCTTTCGTTATCTTGAAAGTCTAACAAAGTATCATCTAAGTCAAATATTAAATGTTTATATTGTTTCATGTCTTCACCTCTTTTTATATAATACTCTATTTTAATTAAAAATAATATGGATTTAATTAAATTTTGAATCTAACTTAGCTTGTCCTATTTAAAGTAAAAATAGAGAAGAGCTTAAAAGTACTCTTCTCTAACATCCACAATTAGGGGTAACTTCTACCGGTATAACTCTATCTAAATCAGTTCCCTTACAACACATTTTTAAAAATCCGCAACCTACCCTTTCTCCCACAAATGTTGTGCAAAAACACCCATCTCCAAAACTAAGAGCTGGACTAAAACTAAGGTTTCCTATACTATAATCAGATAGTTCAAATTCAATAAGAGGATTCTTTACAGGGTGGCCGTGCTCATCTACTAATATTCCAAATATCATTTGCTTACAACCGCACATAACCTCAACCTTATACGGGAACATTAACTTAAGACAAACAGGTCTTGGTCCATGAGGCTTGCATTCTGGTTTCTTTTTCTTTCTCCCCCTATAGCTATCATCTAACACAAGTTCTTCATTATCAAAATTTATTTTGTCTAGTATAAACTGATGAAGTTCTTCTTCATTCGTTATATGTTTCCATCTATCATAAAATTAAATTTACTCATAAACCCTCCCACCTCATAATAATTTTAAAGAATACTATATATTATGTTTAAGTCTTGAAAGTTGTTCATACTAAAATAGAGTCTTAATTTTTAAACATATAATAAAAAATTCGCTTCGCTTGAGCGACTACGTCTGCGAACCACTTCATATCTCTCAAATTTCATGTCGTCAACGTCCACTCGGTAAACTCGCGTCCCGTTACTCAAACGACTCCGTCCGTTGCTCAAAATGTCATTTTTTACTTTCACCAAAACATTTGTATCACTATGTTACATAAGTTATCCACAAAATTTAATTAAGTATAATTTCCTTAAGCGTAAAAAAGTAGTAATCTTAACCTAAGATTACTACTTTTTCCTGTTAGCTTGCCTTTTTAAAAGTTTCAACTTCTTCTTTTAACCAGTTTTTACCTTCAACTAGTCTTGCAACTAGCATAGAACTCACTGTATTTCCAGTTGTGTTAAGTACAGTGTTAGGTATATCTGTTATTGTAGTTATTACTGTTAATAAAGGAATTGCCTCAACAGGGAATCCGAAGATGCTTACCACGAGCATCTCACCTATAAGTCAGCCACCCGCTACAGGAGCCATAAATACTCCAACAACAAGTACTGTAACTAATAAGTTTAATATGTTCGATGGATCTGCCATATTTCCACCTAGTATTCCAGTTAAAAATGCAACTTTTACTATAACGGATAATACCGAACCATCTTTATGT
This sequence comes from Paraclostridium sp. AKS73, assembly GCF_025671395.1. Classification (NCBI taxonomy): domain Bacteria; kingdom Bacillati; phylum Bacillota; class Clostridia; order Peptostreptococcales; family Peptostreptococcaceae; genus Paraclostridium; species Paraclostridium sp. AKS73. The sequence goes on from NZ_JAIXHU010000002.1 coordinate 134,918, forward strand.
ATATTAATCCCTAAAGGTATAACTGTTTCAGCTATATCATCTGGTACCCCTATTTTTTTACTTGCCTCTAAGTTAGATGGTATACAAGCAGAACTTGAAGATGTCGCAAGAGCTGTAGCTATTGGACTTATAGAGTTTTCATAGAACTTCTTAACTCCTTTTTTACCACCTGATAAGTATGCATACAATGTATAACATACTGCAAAGTATATGGCCGCTAATACACAATAAGTTAAAAATACTCTTATGTACCCTGCTATTATTTCTTGTCCTAATTCACCTATAATCGATGCTGTATAACACCCTAAACCTATAGGCCCCAACTTCATTATAATTCCAACTACATTTAATATTACATTTGTTCCTTCATTAAGTATGTTTTTTATAGTCTTTGCTTTTTCTCCTAAAACGGCAATTGAACTTCCTATTAATACTGCAAATACTACTAATTGTAATAAGTTACCGCTTGAGAACAACTCACTAAAATCAGAAACTGTAACTGAATTTACTATTTGAGTTAGTAAATTTCCTTTTGATGCTAATTTCTCTTGATCTGGAGCAACCATCATTTCTTTTACTGAATGAATATCGATTCCTTTTGATGGATTGAAAATTATAGTACCTATAATACCTACGACTGCCATTACTAATGTAGTTAATGTGAAAACAATAATTACATTTTTCATTATTTTCCCGAATCTTTGCATGCTATTGACGTTTGCAACCCCCGATGCAACGCTGAAGAACACAAGTGGGACTACTATCATCATGATTAAATTGATGAATAAATCTCCAAATGGTTTAAGAACTGTAGCTTTTGGTCCTAGTATAAGTCCTACTATGGCTCCAATTATTGTACAACCTAGTAACACAAATGAAGACTTATACGTTTTTAAAAAGTCTTTCATGTGTAAACCCCTTTCCTGATATGAGTATATTTGTCGCTCCCGAAGAACATTGTATACAAAACATTTTTTTAAGTCAATGGATTCAAGCCAGTATAGTTTTTTACAATATTTTACATGTATTTTATAGTTTTTTTCTATATATTGGTAAACATTATAAAAATAAGGCTATGAATATTAATATTCATAGCTTATATGTTAACCTTATATTGATTTTTCTTCACTTTCTTCTTTATATTTTTTTATTTGCTACTCCCGTAAGCATCAACGTTAACGCTCCATCTCCTGTTATATTACAAGCTGTTCCAAAACTATCCTGAAGAGCGAATATAGTTAATATAAGCGCTGTTCCTGTTTCATTAAATCCTAATACACTAGTTATTAATCCTAATGACGCCATAACTGTTCCTCCTGGAACTCCTGGAGCACCTATGGCAAATATACCAAGTAAAACTATGAATAATATCATCGATGATACATCTGGCAACTTACCATAAAGAATTTGTGAAACTACCATAACAAAAAATACTTCTGTTAAAACTGATCCACACAAATGTATATTTGAAAATAAAGGAATTGCAAAATCTGAAATATCCTTTCTTAGAACTTTAGACTTTTTTACACAATCGATTGAAACAGGTAAAGTTGCTGCTGATGACATACTTCCTACAGCTGTTAAATATGCAGGTCCGTAATGCTTTAATACCTCCATAGGATTTTTGCCTGATATAATTCCACTTATAGCATACAATAATGCAAGCCATATAAAATGTCCTACAAGAACTATAATAATTACTTTTATAAATACCGGTAATTGATTTGTTATAGATCCTTCATAAGCTAGTGTTGCAAATGTAGTAGCGATAAAAATTGGAAGTAATGGAATAACTATTTTTTTACTAAACTAAGTACTATATCTTGAAATTGATCTAGTAACTTCTCAAATAAGTCCGCTTTTGTCCAAGCTGTTGCAAGTCCTAATATTATAGATAAGAATAAAGCACTCATAACTGGCATAATTTGAGGAATATCTAGTTTAAATATAAGTTCTGGTAATTCTCTTAGTGCTCCTGCAGTTGCTTGTACAGATAGCTTTGGAATTAGCATATATCCAAATATTGCAGAAAAAGTAGCTGCTCCAATAGATGATATGTATGCAAAAGTTATTGCATATCCTAATAATTTAGAAGCATTATTCTTTAACTTAGCAATAGATGGAGCTATAAATCCTATTATTATTAAAGGTACCGAGAATAAAATTACCTGTCCTAAAATATACTTTAATGTTACAATAACATTCATAAAAGATTTAGGTGAGTAAAATCCAATTACAAGTCCTCCAATGACAGCTAATACTAATTTAAATATAAGACTATCAAATAATTTTTTCATAAAATCCCCTCCCTCTTTAAATGTTATATAAACAAAATAGTATAGTCAACTAACTATTCAATCTATAGATATTTTCAATAAAATCTATTTATTCATATAGAACTTTCTTATGCATCAAAAAAAATGAACTCCTTATTTAGAGTTCATTTTACCTTATAGTTTTATTTTCCTTTAAAAAAGTCTTCTATTTTTTGACCGAAAGTCTTCTTTTTTCATGAACTTCATCTCCACAAGACTCTGCAAATGCTTTTAGAAGTTCTTTTTGATTATCATTAATTTTTTAGGAACTTCAACTGTAACCTTAACATATTGGTCACCTCTTGCATTTCCTCTCATTTTTGATATACCTTTTTCCCTTAATCTAAATACTGTTCCTGTTTGAGTTCCAGCTGGAACATTATACATTACTTTACCATCTAAAGTAGGAACTTCTATTTCATCTCCAAGTGCAGCTTGAACAAATGTTATAGGTAATTCAAAGTATACATCATATCCATCTCTTGTAAATAATGTATGAGGCTTAACATTTACAATTATATATAAGTCTCCTCTAGGTCCACCTTTTGATCCTAAGTCACCTTGACCACTTAATTTAATTATTTGATCATTATCTATACCTGCTGGTATATCAACTTCTATAGTTTTAGTTTTTCTAGTCTTTCCATTTCCGCTACATTTAGGACATGGTGATTCTAAAACTTCTCCTTCTCCGTTACATGTAGAACAAGTTCTAGTGCTCATTATATTTCCAAACGGAGTTCTTTGAGCTGTTCTAACCTCTCCAGCTCCATTACATGTTGGACAAGTTTTTTTAGATGTTCCATCTTTTGCACCGCTTCCGTGACATTCACTACACTCTTCAGTTCTATTTATCTTTATAGATTTTTTAACTCCAAATGCAGCTTCTTCAAATGTAATAGTCACAGTTTGTTTTATATCAGCTCCACGTTCAGGGCCTCTTCTTCTAGGTCTTCCGCCTCCAAAACCACCTCCGAACATGTCACCAAATATATCTCCAAATATATCTTCAAAGCCTCCAGCTCCACCGCTAAAGCCTCCAAATCCGCCTTGTCCTCCGAAGCCTCCGTTTACACCATCATGACCAAATTGATCATAATTAGATCTTTTTGTATCATCTGATAATACTTCATATGCTTCGTTTACTTCTTTAAACTTTGCTTCTGCTTCTTTATCATCTGGGTTTCTGTCTGGATGATATTTCATTGCAAGTTTTCTGTATGCTTTTTTTAACGTTTGTGCATCAGCACCTTTATCGACACCTAATACTTCATAATAGTCTCTTTTAGCCACGCTTGCCACCACCTTCGTATTACATAACAATAGCTTGTAGACGTCTACAAGCTATTATTAATTTTATATATTTATTATATACAAGTAACGTTGATTTTCAAATACTATTTTTGATCATCTACTTCTCTGAAATCAGCATCTACTACATTGTCATCTTGTTTAGCTTCTTCTTGAGCTCCACCTTCTGCTTGTTGATCTTGAGCAGTTTGTTGGTACATTTGCTCAGCTATTTTGTGGAATTTTTTGTTTAATTCTTCTAAAGCTTTATTTAATTCTTCAGCTGTAACGTCTTCTTTAGCTTTTAATTCTTTTAATTTAGCTATTTCTGCTTCAACTTCAGATTTAGCATTAGCATCAACCTTGTCTCCAGCATCAGCTAAAGTTTTTTCCATTTGGTATATAGTAGCTTCAGTTTGATTTAATGCTTCTATTTTTTCTTTCTTTTGTTTATCTGCTTCAGCATTCATCTCAGCTTCTTTAACTTTTGCTTGTATTTCTTCTTCACTTAAGTTAGTTCCTGAAGTTATAGTTACCTTTTGCTCTTTTCCTGTTCCTAAATCTTTAGCTGTAACGTGTACTATACCATTAGCATCTATATCAAAAGTAACTTCTATTTGAGGTATTCCTCTTGGAGCTGGTGGTATATCAGTTAATTGGAATCTACCTAAAGTAGTGTTGTCGAAAGACATACTTCTTTCACCTTGTAGAACATGTATATCAACAGCAGTTTGGTTATCTGCAGCAGTTGAGAATACTTGAGATTTTTTAGTTGGTATTGTTGTATTTCTTTCTATTATTTTAGTCATTACATTACCCATAGTTTCTATTCCTAAAGATAATGGAGTAACGTCTAGAAGTAATAAATCTTTAACATCTCCAGCTAAAACTCCACCTTGTATAGCAGCACCTGCAGCAACACATTCATCTGGGTTTATCCCTTTGTGAGGTTCTTTTCCTATGAATTTCTTAACAGCTTCTTGAACAGCTGGTATTCTTGTAGATCCTCCTACTAATAATACATCATCTATATCAGAAGTTGAAAGTCCAGCATCTTGTAATGCTCTTCTAGTTGGTTCCATAGTTTTTTCTACTAAGTTTGCTGTTAACTCATCAAACTTAGCTCTTGATAAATCTATGTTAAGATGTTTTGGTCCTTCAGCTGTAGCTGTTATGAAAGGTAAGTTTATGTTTGAACTCATTGTTGAAGATAATTCTTTTTTAGCTTTCTCAGCAGCTTCTTTTAATCTTTGAAGAGCCATTTTATCATTTCTTAAATCTACACCTTCAGATTTTTTGAATTCTTCAGCTAAGTAATCTATTATAACTTGGTCAAAGTCATCTCCACCTAATCTGTTGTTACCAGCAGTAGCTAAAACTTCAAAAGTTCCATCTCCTATTTCTAGTACAGACACGTCAAATGTTCCTCCACCTAAGTCAAATACTAATATTTTCTTTTCTTGATCTAATTTATCCATACCGTAAGCAAGTGCAGCAGCAGTTGGCTCATTTATTATTCTCTTAACATCAAGTCCTGCTATTCTACCTGCATCTTTAGTTGCTTGTCTTTGAGCATCTGTAAAGTATGCTGGAACTGTTATAACAGCTTCAGTTACAGGTTGCCCTAAGTAGCTTTCAGCATCTGATTTTAATTTTTGTAATGTTATAGCTGATATTTCTTGTGGACTATAATCTTTTCCATCTATATTAACTTTATAATCAGTTCCCATGTGAGTTTTTATAGATATTATTGTTCTATCTGCATTAGTAACTGCTTGTCTTTTAGCAGGCTCTCCTACTATTCTTTCTCCATCTTTTGTAAATGCAACTACTGATGGTGTAGTTCTCATTCCTTCGCTATTTGCTATTATTTGAGGTTCTCCACCTTCTAATACTGCAACACAAGAGTTTGTTGTTCCTAAGTCAATTCCTATTATTTTTCCCATTTTAATATCCTCCTTAAAAATTTATATGTTAATTGATATTAATTCAATTTTATTTTTTTATTCTATGTTAGCAAGATACTTTAACCATTGATGGTCTTAGCACCTTTGTACTTAATTTATACCCTTTTTGTAAAACCATAACCACTTGGTTTGCTGGTGTTCCATCTACTGGTTCTTGCATAACTGCTAAGTGTAGGTTTGGATCAAATTCTTGACCTTCAGCTTCTATTTCTTCTAGTCCAAATTTTTCAAATGTAGCTTTTAATTGTTTTTGCACCATATCTATGCCTTTATACATGTTATCTTCTTTATCTGTACAAGCATCCATAGCTCTTTCCATGTTATCCATAACAGGTATTAATTCATTTAATATTTTCTCATTAGCAAATACACCCATAGTTTCTTTCTCTTGTTGAGTTCTTCTTCTATAGTTTGCGTACTCTGCTTGAAGTCTTTGAAGAGTATCTGTAAGTTCTTCTATCTTGCTATCTTTTTCATCAGCTTCATCTACTTCTTTAGCTTCAGTAGCCTCTTCTATAGCTTCTTCGATAACTTCTTCTACTTCCTCTGATGAATTATCTTTTATATCTTCTTGTAATTCTTCTTGTATATTGTTTTCCAAAACTTACACCCCTAACTATTTTTTGTTTAGTAGTAGTCCCATGTAATTTAATATAGAGTATACTTTTGAATAATCCATCCTTGTTGGACCTATCAAGCTTATTTTACCTACTACATTTTTATCTATATTGTAAGTTGCAGTTATAATACTACAATCTTGAGCTACCTCACATTCATTATCGCTTCCGATAATTATATTTAGGTTTTCTTTTTGTATTCCTTTAGATTTGAGCATACTAGATATATTTTCTTTCTCCTCTAGCATATTTAGAAATGTTTTAGCTCTAACAACATCACTAAACTCTGGAAAATTGAATATATTAGTTGCTCCGCTTAAGGATATCGCTGTATTATTTTCTTCAAAATCAAAGTTTAGCGCATCAATAAGCTTATCAATAAATAAAGAGTTTTCTGTTATTTCATATTTTATATAGTTTAGAAAATCTTCATCAATTTCAGTTATATTTTTTCCTGAAAGCTTTTTAGTAAGATTATCAGAAATTAAATTAAGTTTAGATTGATCAATCTGTATATTGGTTGATATAATAGTGTTTTTTATTTCACCTTTTTCTGTAACTACTATTAAAACCATACTTTTTTCATCTAATCCAACCAATTGAACATGCTTTATAACTTGAACATTTGATGTATTTTTAGTAACAGCTATAGTTGTATAATTTGTTAACCTAGATATCAACTTAGATGTTTCATGTATCAAATCTTTCATATAGTTCATGTTTTGGTTTATTGACTCTTCTATTAAATGTTTTTCAATATCATTTAATTCACATGTACTCATTAAAGAGTCAACATATAACTTATATCCTTTTTCTGAAGGAATTCTCCCTGAGGAGGTATGAGGTTGAATCAAATATCCTAATTCTTCTAGGTCAGCCATTTCATTTCTTATAGTGGCTGCACTAACTCCTAACTCATACTTTTTAGAAAGAGTTCTAGACCCTACAGCTTCTGCAGTTTCTATATAATCTTTAACAATAGCTTTAAGGATATTTAGTTTTCTTTCATTTAATTCCATGTAATCCAAAGCCTCCTCTTTGTTAGCACTCATTTAATTGGAGTGCTAAAAGATTATATATATTTTATATCACTTTAAATTTACTTTGTCAACACTTTTTGATTAATTTAAAAATTCTATGAACACACTATTAGAAATTTCTCTTCCTTTTTGAGTAAGAGAAATGTTTTTTCCATCGAATCTAACAAGCTCTATTTTTATAAGCTTATCCATAACTTCTTGGTATATATCATAAAAATCTGTATCAAATCTTTCTTTAAATACATCTATATTTATGCCTTCATTCATTCTAAGTCCCATAAATATAAATTCCTCTATCTTATCTTTTTTCGTTAATTCTATTTCTTCACTAACAGGCCTTATATTTTGCATAATACACTTATTGTATTCACATATATCTTCTATATTTGAATATCTAGTATCCCCTATAAATCCTGACGCTCCTGGCCCTAACCCTAAATAGTTGTCACACTTCCAATATATAATATTATGTTTACATTCTAAACCTTCTTTTGAATAATTAGATATTTCATACTGGTTATATCCATGTCTTTTTAAAGTGTCTATTGTATAGTTATACATATTTATATCTGTATCTTCATCTAGTAATTCAAATTCCTTATTTTGATACATATCATATAACTTCGTTCCCTCTTCTAATATAAGTGAATACGCAGATATGTGTGACGGATTTAACTTTATAATTTTATCCAATGTATCTTTCCATTCTTGAGTTTTTTGGTTTGGAAGCGCATACATTAAATCTATATTTATATTTTTAAATCCTATATCCAATGCATCGTAATAGTTTTTCTCAAATTCTTCATATGTATGTATTCTTCCTATAGATTTTAAATGATAATTTTGAGTAGCTTGAAGTCCTATACTCAATCTATTTATACCCATTTTTTTCATAGCTTCAAGCTTTTCTCTATTTATTGTTCCTGGATTACATTCAATAGTTATTTCTGCATCTTTTTTTATATTAAAATTCTCATTTATATTATTAACAAGTTCTTTCAGTTCATCTACAGTTAAAATGCTTGGAGTTCCTCCTCCAAAGAATACTGTATCAAAACACTTGTCCTTAAATTCACCTTTATAAAATTTCATTTCTCTTTCTATATTTATTAGATATTCTTTCTTTTGATTACTATTAATTTTATAAGAGTTAAAATCACAGTAATAACATTTTTGCGCGCAAAACGGCACATGTATATATAGTCCTAACATAATTACTCCTTAATATTTAAATATAATTATATATATTATACCTCAAAACATAACTATTCTAATCTTATTCACCTAAAATTAACATAAAATATTCCTTGATTAAGCTTATACATGTACTAAATAATAATTTCCTTAAGCACAAAAAGAGATAGTAAAATTACTATCTCTTTTTTATCTATTTAAATAATTAATTAATTATTTTTTTGCTTTTTTGACATTACTGAGTAAACTGGTAACCCTATAGCTGTAACTATTAATCCACCAGCAGCTACTAAAGTATTATTCATTAATTGGTTAACTATAACGAATAATCCACCAGCTATTGCTATTAATGGTATTATTGGGTATAAAGGCACTCTGTATGGTCTTTCTAAGTTTGGTTGATCTTTTCTTAACTTCATTACTCCTATGAAAGTTAATACATAGAACACCCATATTATGAATATTGTTAAATCTGTTAATAAGTTGAATTGTCCTGATAATGCATATAAGCAAGCAAGTATTGCCATTAAGAATATTGCATTTGATGGAACTCCACCTTTATTTAACTTACATAATGCTTTACTTCCTGGTAATGTACCTTCACAAGCTAATGCGTAAGATACTCTAGGTCCAGTTAATAAGTATCCATTTAATCCACCGAATACAGATATTAATATACCAACTGTTACTATTTTACCACCCATTGGTCCAAATATTCTTTCTGCAACTAACGATGCTGGAGCACTTACTGTTGCCATTTCACTAGCTGGTACAACCCATAAGTAAGCTAAGTTTATAACTACATAAACAGCCATAACTATTGATAAACCACCAACTATAGCTTTTGGTAAGTCTTTACCTGGGTTTTTCATTTCTCCTGCTATAGAACCAACATTTATCCATCCATCATATGCGAATAATGCTGCTATTAAAACTTGACCTAAAACAGCTCCCATAGATAAGTTTTCACCTATGAATGGAGTTGTTATAGAGTTATCTCCTGATCCATTTATAAATCCGAATACTATTATAACAGCTAATGGTATTAATTTACATATAGTTGCTACAGTTTGTATTGTTCCACCTAATTTAGATCCTACTGTATTTAATACTGCTAAAAATAATATAATTCCTAAGGCTATTGGTAATACAACTGCCATATTAGTTTCACTTTGACCTATTAAAGTAGCTGCTTGTTGAGCAAATATTACACCTAATGCTGCTGCTGTCGCTGGGAAGAATAATACCGCTTGCATCCACCCTGTTAAAAATCCTAATCTGTCTCCATATATCTCTTTGATATATATCATCATGCCACCAGTTTTTGGTATTGCTGCAGATACCTCCGCTGCTGTAAGTCCAGCTGCTATTGTTATAACCCCAGCTATAACCCATGCTAACATACCTAATCCTGGTGCTCCACCTGTTGCTGAATATATAGCTTGAGGTTTAAAGAATACCCCTCCACCTATAACCATACCAACAACTGTAGAAAGCGCTGCGGAAAAACCTAAAGTTTTTTGAAGTCCTTTGTTGCTCATCGTTTTCCTCCTTATATTTTTGCTTTATTAAAATGTCCAATATGAATATTACTACATTTTTTTATAAATAACAATACATTTCGACACTTTTATTTTTTTTTTTACAGCACTTTAAATAAATTTATTTATTTTATAATTTAGGATAACCATTCCCTCTTTATTTCATTAAATTTTAGTTAGTTTTTATACTAAATTTTCTACATTTTCGATCATTTCTACAAAAAAATGAAGGTAAAATTCCCTTCATTTTATAATAATTAGCTATCTAATTTTAATACAGACATAAATGCTTTTTGCGGAACTTCTACTGATCCAATTTGTCTCATACGTTTCTTACCTTCTTTTTGTTTTTCAAGAAGTTTTTTCTTACGTGATATATCTCCACCGTAACACTTAGCAAGAACATCTTTTCTAAGTGCACTTATAGTTTCTCTAGCCATTACCTTATTACCAACTGCAGCTTGTATAGGCACTGGGAATTGGTGTCTAGGTATTTCACCTTTTAATTTTTCACACATTGACTTCCCTCTTGAGTAAGCTTTACTTTCATGAACTATAAAGCTAAGTGCATCAACTTGTTCTTTGTTTATTAATATATCTAATTTTACAAGCTTAGAAGGAACATAATCCTTTAACTCGTAATCTAATGATCCGTATCCTCTTGTTCTAGACTTTAGGGCATCGAAGAAATCATAAACAACTTCATTAAGTGGAAGATCATAGTGAAGCATTACTCTTTTTTCATCTATGTATTCCATATTTATCATATCTCCACGTCTCTCTTGGCAAAGTTCCATAACTGTACCTACATAGTCTTTAGGAACTATTATATCACCTTTTACCATTGGCTCTTCTATCATTTGTATCTCATCACGTTCTGGTAAGTTTGCTGGATTTTGTACCATAACTAACTCCCCATCAGTTTTTGTTACTTTATATATAACAGATGGTGCTGTAGTTATTATGTCTAAATCGAATTCTCTTTCTAATCTCTCCTGGATTATCTCCATATGTAGTAGTCCTAAGAATCCACATCTAAATCCAAATCCTAATGCTGCTGAACTTTCAGCTTCAAATTCAAGAGCTGCATCATTAACTTGTAATTTCTCTAAAGCATCTCTTACGTTCTCGTACTTTTCCCCTTCACCTGGATATATACCGCAGTAAACCATTGGAGTCGCCTTTTTATATCCTGGCATTGGATCATCAGTTGGGTTATTAGCATCAGTTATTGTATCACCAACACAACAACTTCTTATGTCTTTTATACTTGCTGCAATATATCCAACATCTCCAGCGCTTAACTCGTCTAATTCTCTTTGTCCTGGAGCCATAACACCAACTTCAGTTACTTCAAATTTTTTGTTAGTGTTCATCATTTTTATAGTCATACCTTTTTTAACTGTTCCCTCATATACTCTAACGTATGCTACAACCCCTTTATATGCATCATAATATGAATCAAATATTAATGCTTTTAACGGAGCTTCTTTATCACCTTGTGGTGATGGAACATTCTTAACTATAGCTTCTAGTACATCTTCTATATTTAATCCACTTTTAGCTGATATAAGTGGAGCTTCACTTGCATCAAGCCCTATTATATCCTCTATTTCTGTTTTTATTTCATCTGGTCTTGCACTTGGTAAATCTATTTTATTTATAACTGGTAATATTTCTAAATCTTGATCTATTGCCAAATAAACATTGGCTAATGTCTGAGCTTCAACACCTTGTGCTGCATCTACTACAAGTAATGCCCCTTCACAAGCTGCTAAACTTCTTGAAACCTCATAGTTGAAGTCTACGTGTCCTGGAGTATCTATTAAGTTTAAGTAATACTCTTCTCCGTCCTTAGCCTTATAAACTAATCTAATATTTTGAAGCTTTATAGTGATTCCTCTTTCTCTTTCAAGATCCATGTTATCTAGTAACTGATCTTTCATCTCTCTTTCACTAACAAGTCCTGTATGTTGAATTAATCTATCTGCTAAGGTAGACTTTCCATGGTCTATATGTGCTATTATACTAAAATTTCTCGTTCTACTTTGTTTGCTGTCCACCTTTTATTCCTCCTTTTTATTATTATCATAACTTTTATTTTATAATATATCCGCAATTATGTAAATATTGATACAACAATTTAAATAAAGGTTCTTAAAATAATATTAGGGCTATCGTATCGATAACCCTAATTTATCTTAAATTATTAAGTTTACTTATTTTTTCTTCTACATCTTTTACAGTTTTCATAAATGAACCATTTAAGTTCTCTATGAAAAACTTCTATGTTATACTTATCTATTTTCCCTATCATAAGTGTAGCCTCTTTATCTACTAAAAATATGCATCCGCTTATTATACAAACCATAGTTAATATAAATATCCCTCTATATATAGGCCTTCTAGATAGTTTTTTAATTTTTTCTTCTTTTTTACGTTCTATTCGGCTCATAGTTCTATCCTACATACCTTTTTGTTTTAAAAATTCATCTATTACTTCTCCAATATATTTAACCGATGCCTGAGCTTCTTCCTTTGTATTCGCATTTCCTCCTACTTCTAGTAACAATGGTTTGTCTGACTTATATTGATTGAATTTTGCTTTTGGCTTTTTAACTACTGGTCTTGTTATTCCTGGGTATTTACTTTCTGCAAATGCTGTAATTTCTTTTGCTAATTGTAAATTGCTAGAATAGTTTTCACTTTTCTCACCTACAACAAATAAAAATTTAGCAACATTTTCTCCGTTTATTTTAGTTGTACATGCATCATGAAAATCTTTTTTAGCTTTTTCAGTAGTTATATCTCTACCATCTCTATGTAAGTCTATTATTACATCAATACTTTTATATTTTTCCTGCATTGTTTCTATAGTTTTTAAACTTCTACTATATGCACCTGTAAACTCTGGCATATCATGGTAAGTAGTATTATGAACTACAGATCTTCCTCTTTTAGCTAATTCTTGAGTTAAAAGTGCTCCAATTTCTAAAGTAGCATTTTCTTTATCATAAGAGTGATAATTTCCAGTTGGAGAATTTACATAAGTTTCGCCTCCATGAGTATGATATATAAGAATTTGAGGCTGATCTTTAGTTACTAAAACATTATCTACATATTTACTGCTTGTAGATGCTGCTTCTGTAGTTTTTTCATTGTTTGAAGAATCATCAACTTTAGGAACATTCTCTTCTCCTACATACATCTTTACAAATTCATCATCTTTATTTGTAGATTTATTTTCTGATTCGTTATCTATTTTCCTTGCTCCTTTTTCATTTTCAGATTTAGGTGTATCTACCTTAGTCTCTGGATAGCTTGTATTTATAAGAAATTTTAAAAACTCATCTTCACTTAGTGCATACGACGTCTTAAAAAATAACCCACATATAACACAGGTTACAATCCCAAGACTAGCAACTTTTTTTCTCATATTATATCCTCCTTAATTTACAATTCTCCCAGGATGAAGCGATCTATTTAAGCCTTCACTTATTATCACTGCTAAATTTTCAATCGTATCATCTATATCTTTTGGTGTAACTATTAAATTTTTATCATATGGTTCTAATGATTCTCTTATAAAATGATATTTTTCTTCTTCTTTTAACTCTTTTAACATGTTGTAAAAATCTTTGCTTTCTTTGGATTGTTCCATAAGATTATCAATTGCAAGATCAAGTACATCACTAGTTAATGTCGCAGCATCAACTACTGTGGGAACTCCTATAGCTATTACATCTACCCCTAAATAGTCTTTATTTAATGCTTTTCGTTTATTACCAACCCCACCTCCAGGTGAAATTCCAGCTGTTGAAATTTGTATTGTAGAGTTTACTCTTTCCATTTTTCTTGAAGCTAGAGCATCTATTGCTATAACTCTATCAGGCTTTATCATATCAACTATTGATTTTACTATCTCGCTTGTCTCTATACCTGTAATTCCCATTACCCCCGGACTAAGTCCTGCAACTTCTGTAAAATCATCATCATATTCTTTGTTGTAGTTTTTAAATATATGTCTAGTTACTAGAGTTTTAGAAACAGCTTTCGGTCCTAATGCATCTGATGTTATATTCCAGTTACCAAGCCCTATAACTAATGTCTTTTTAGTTTTATCAGTTCCAAGTATATCTATTAGTTCATCTTTTAAATATTCAGTTACCTGCTCTCTAGATTCATCATCATCATATTTCATTAACTTACTTTCTATAGTCGTGTAAACCCCTATCCCCTTGTTCATAATTTGAGATCCTTGTTCATCTAATACTTCAACTTTAGTTACAATACAATCATCTAATTCTTTTGTATCTATTTTAACTCCAGGTATATTACTTCCATCATTACCTTGTTCATATATTTCTCTAGCTTCTAGAGCTAAATCAGTTCTTAAACTTATCATAAAACTTCCTCCATTTTAAAAGTTTAAATTTAATCATACTAAACATTGTTAACAAATTTTATAATTTTATAACCAAATAAATTTAATTTAATTTTTTTTAGAATAATTAATTTGTAGGTTGTAAAATATTTTGATTTGGGTTATAATCTAAAAAGTCAAATGGAAAGATATTAAAAAAGTTAATAATAATTATCCTTGATTTTTAGATTTATTTCTGTTAAAATCTAATATGTTGACGATGAATAATATAAACTACTCACGAGGGGGTGAACCAGATGGCAAACATAAAATCAGCAAAGAAAAGAATAAAAGTTATCGAGAAGAAAACTGCTTTAAACAGAGCTAGAAAATCTCAAATAAAAACTGCAATAAGAAAGTTCGAAGAAGCTGTTACTGCAGGAAACAGAGAAGAGGCTGCTGCTAGATTCCAATACGCTCAAAAGAGAATATCTCAAGTAGCTTCTAAAGGAACTATACACAAGAACGCTGCAGCTAGAAAAGTAGCTAAGTTAGCTCAAAAGTTAAACGGAATGAACGCTTAATTCCCGTTTAAAATAGATATTGACCCTTGATTTTAATCAAGGGTCTTTTTCTGTTTAATTTAAAAACTACGCATAAAAAATTCGCTTCGCTCATGTCGCCAACGACTCCGTCCGTTGCTCAAAATGTCATTTTTTACTTTCACCAAAACATTTGTATCACTATATTACATAAGTTACCCACAAAATTTAATTAAGTATAATTTCCTTAAGCGTAAAAAATAAGGAATTATCCAAATTCTAGATTAATAGTAAACTAGTTAAGTATTATTTAAGAATTTACCCTATACTTTAATTATCTTCAAAGTTTCATATGGATAAATTTTTAAATAATACTAAAACTAACTGTCTATTAAATATATTTGAACAATTCCTTATTGACAATACTTACTTACAAGTATCTCTACTGCTAAATTATCTTTCATTAGCCCATTCTTTATTTTAAAATCACTTTCTAATATAAAATTCAACATATCGACTACAGCTTCATCTGCAAATAACCTACCTTGTTTTAAGGCCTTAGTAACTACAAATGGATGTGCTGATAATTTTTCAGCTATAACTTTAGATGAATACCCTTGATTTTGTAATTGCCTTGCCTGCATCACTAATTTAAATTGCTTTGAAACCATAGCAAATATACCAAGAACAGATTCACCTTCTAAAATCATATCAGTTACTATTTTCATTGCATGTGATGAATTTTTATTTCCAATCTCATCAATTAGTTTAAATATATCATTTTCAACTTTCTTTTGAGATAATTTATCAATAATAGCTTTTGTTACATTATTTCCTTTACCTACAAATGAAGCTATTTTATTTATTTCGTTTTCTAAATCAGATAATGTCTTTTCACTGTTTTTATCTCTATATCCTTCTTGCTCTATAAAATACATGATTTCAGAATCATTTATATACACTTCATTTTGCTTAAACCTATTCTTTACCCATTTGAATAAATCCATATCACTTAACTTATCACAATGATTAACTATTCCAACTTTATTAATTTTTTTAACTAAACTTTTTCTTTTGTCTACATCTCCATAAACTAGAAAAACTATAACCGTTGTGCTAGGAACTTTTTCAATATATTCTACAAGCTCACTTTCATCACTATCTGAAAAGTTTTTTTTCTTTCCCTTTAGTAATTCAAAATCTTTTATTATTAAAATTTTCTTCTCATCCATAAATGGAAGTGTTTCTGCATTGCTTAAAATTTGATCTAATGTCAGTTCTTTTCCATCAAGGATATCTAGGTTAAAATCTATCATACTTTCATTTAAACTTCTTTTACAAGTTTTTATTACATTTTCTATTAAATAAAACTCTCTTCCATAAAAAAGATATACATTTTTAAATTCGTTGTTGTTCATGCTCTTGATGATATCCTTGTAATTCATTTCTTTGCTCCTTTATCGTTTTTATTTCTTTATATATCATAAAACTTCCTATTAAAATGTAATATACAATAACTAAAATTTTATTAGAATTTTCAAATTCAATAAAGCTTCCATTTATATTATATAAAAATTCTAATGTCATATATACAAAATCAATTATGCTTGTGTTAATCCCAACCATTATTTTAGTTAAAATCAAACTAAGCGGCAATACTATAGCACTTAAAATGCTAATGTATATAACTATACTTAAAAGTGGTACAACTACTATATTACTAACTATACATGCAATAGATATATTTTTAAAATATAAATATACTATTGGAGATGTTAATATATTAGCTGCTAAAGTAAGAGATAATGTCTTAACTTTTATTTTTTCATTTATATAACCATAGAAGTATATTATAGACAATGTTGCAAGAAAAGACAATTGGAAACTTATATTATAAATCACATAAGGATTATTTATTATTAAGGAAATACCTACAATAGACAGGTTATTTATACTATCTGACCTTTTTTCTACAAAAATTGCCAAATAAGATATCAAGCTGCAAACTATAGCTCTTATTATGGACGGAGATTGCCCAACCATAATACTGTAGCTCCACAGTATAAGAGCTAAAAAGTAAATTTAAGCAAATTATTTATTTTACCAAAGCTAAACCCAATTATAGTTATAAATATACTTACATGAAGTCCTGATAAAGCTAAAATATGACTTACTCCAGTTTTAGAAAAAATTTCATTTGCTTCTGAATCTATCCCTTCTTTTTCACCTAAAATTATCGAATTTATAAATTTAGATTTATCTTTATATAAATACTTTATTGTTTTACTTATTTTATCTTTTATATTAAACAATTTGATATAAATAAAATTATCTCCAATAATTTTATAATCATTTATTTCTACAATTCCTTTATACCCTTTACTCTTTAGATACCTATTATAATCAAATATTTCACCCTTAAAGTTTTCATATTTTTTTAACTTCCCTTTAAATCTTATAATTTGACCTGGCTTTATCTCTACTTTGTTAGAATAGTCATTTATTAAATAATCTTCAATCTGGTATTGGACATAATTATTTTTATTTACTTTATTCTTAACTAGTCCTTCTAATTCCATGGTACAATTTTTATCATTTTTATAATCTTCATTTGAATAATAATTTGTAACAACAAAGCTTATGCTTATCATTATACAAAACGCTATAAATATCGGCCTTCTCATAAAAATCTCCTAGACGTACTTTTCTTAAATTATGTACATATAGGATTTTTTAAATCAAAAAAGGAAAAAGTAAGTACTTTTTCCTTATACGTATTCATTTATATAATTTTCTTTTTTATTAAATATAGAATTTAGTAAGTCTATTGCCTTTTTATTTTTATCTGTTAACTCAATATTTTCTACAAATAAAATTTGATTTATATCAGTATACTCAAAAGCTATTTGACTTAAATGGTTTATACTTAATTTAAAGTCAGCTTCACGATTACTTTTCTTAGCTACAATTTTATTATTTAAAATCTTAACTTCAAAAACATTATCATTTTCTTTTATTTGATTATCATCAATTTTTATATATACACTATCTAAATCTTCATGCTCTGTATAAATATCATTCAAGAAGTCTTCAACATTTATAACTCTTCCCATCATAAATGGTTTTAAACTTAGCTCATTATCCTTTAAATTTGGCAATATAAATCTTATACTATCTGTAATAGGAGACATTACTTTTATATTTTTACATTGAGTGTTATGATTGAAAATAAATTTTAACATCGACTTCAAAGAATTTATATTCTTATAACATATTTCTCTTACAAACATAGTATCTCCCATAATGAAATATATTATATATCCATCATAGCCATTACCTTTATGTATATAAATATGCCCATTTTCACATTTTATTTCTTTAAATAAATTTTCATAATAAAATCTATCTCGAACAACATATCCATTACATTTAGATAAAAAGTCATTATAAATATCAATCATATATTCTATATGACTTTCATTTATTTTTTCAAAGTCTCCATTTATTTTAAATTGTTTTAGTCCGTCTATATCGAGTTTATATTCTAATTGATCATAGCAATGTTCATATCCATACTTTTTATATAATCTATAGTCTATAGGCATAAGCAGCGAAACCACTTGTCCTTTTTTATAAAGTTCATTTAATGAAAAGTCCATCATATCCTTCATGTACCCTTTCCCTCTTGCATTTGGGAATGTAGAAACCCCTACTACGTATGATGTATCGTAAACTTTTTCATTTAACTTTATTTTATATTGATTTAATTGTAGAGAAGACTTAAGTTCGTTATCTTCTTTAACAATTACAGTATTTTCCGGCTTATACTTGTTGTTAAAGTAATAGTCAACAAATGATTCTTCATCTCCAAAACAATAATTCCAAATATCTTTTAAATCCTCTAAATCTTCACCCTTAGCATATCTTATATCCATTTTAGGCCTCCATAACCGTATACTTTTCTACAAATTTACATGGATGATATGAAAGCTTAGCTTTTCTAAGTCCTTCAATCCCTAGGTCTTCTTCTCTATTTACAAACTCTACATTTTCAAATTCATGCACTAAAAATTGTTGATTTATATATTGATATAATCCTCTGATTTCTGGATTAGCTTTTTCAATGTGAATAAGTGCCATATCTTCATTTATATATTCACCTATAGTAAATGCTTCTAATTTATTGTCTATATATACTCCAGCTACTTTAACTTCTTCTTCTAATACATCATAATTATCAAATATTTTTTTAATTCCTATAAATTCATCATCTATGCCATCATCTACATCGCCTTGTTCAGCTTTATTGCTAGCCCATTCTTTTAAAAGTTCTATACATTGATCAAAATCTTTTTCCCCTAATTTCTTATATTCAAATCTTCCTTCATATTCTTTTAAGAAATAATTTAGATGATTTCTTTTCTTTTGATTTTTTCTTCCCTTTAATGTTCTTAGAGCCTCTGCATCATATACATAGTCAAAGTAATCTCTTTCCTCTATATATTTAAACTTTCCTGGATAATCTTTTTGAAGCAATTCAACAACATCTTTTGTAACAGCCCTTAAATAAATTTGATGGTCTTCATGTTTGAAGTAATTAACCATAAACTCTAAAGCTTCATGTATTTTATCTTTTTTAGCTAATGGAAGTACAGAAAATCTATCTCCTTCATATTCTCCAACAATTAAAGCAAAATCATCATTTACATAATAACTAGTTTTATAAACATGTCTCCACATATATAAAGTAGTAAAACAATATTCACATGCTTCGTAATCAACATGATGGAAAAAAGGTTTTAATTCTTCATATGCATTTATATCAATTTCTTTAAAAATCATAAATAACTCTCCTTTTGATGCTTATATATTAATTTATATACCCAACTTTACCGTTCATTTGAATTAATTTTAAGTTTAAAGTCTAAACTAATAAATAATGTTTTATTTATTAATATTATCTTTATTTATTCAATATAAACAGGTAATGATTGGAGTATGTAATGAAAAAATCATATGTTTAACATTTATTATAATAACACTTTTGGTTGGTTGTGGCAAAAAACGCTCCTATCAGTACATATAATAGATGTAGGTCAAGGTGACAGTATATTAATTCAAACTCCAAATAAAACTAATATATTAGTTGATGGAGGCGATGAAGATAGCTCTCTCATTATAAAAAAGTTTTTAAAATCTAAAAAAGTAAAAAATATAGATTTCGTTATAGCTACTCATCCAGATACTGACCATATAGGAAGTTTAGATGCTATTATTGATAAATTTGAAATTTCTAAAGTTTATCTTCCAAATAAAGAAGTAAATAGTGATTCATACTACAATCTAATTCAATCTTGTAGCATGAAAAATATTAATCCTCAATTCCTCGAAAAGGGAAATATCATAAATTTAGACAATAACATAAAATTAACTGTCTTAAATCCTTCTTATACCCATTTAGATAATAACTCAAACTCTATCGTGTTCAAATTAGACTATGGTAAAAAATCATTTTTGTTTACAGGTGACTGTACGTTGGAAAATGAAGAAGAAATATTAAACAGTTTTAATTTGAGTAATATAAACTTTTTAAAAGTGGCTCATCACGGTAGTAAAAGCTCTTCAGGTGAAAATTTTATAAACACTATAACTCCTGATGTCGCAGTTATATCTTGTGGGTATGATAACGAATATGGACATCCACATAAAGAAACTTTACTTAATTTATCAAAAGCAAACACAAAAGTATACAGAACAGATAAACAAGGGCATCTATCCTTTTACAGTGACGGAAATACCATAACCACCTCATCCCCACCTAAATAGTAAAGTAAATAAAAAAAGTGATTGAACCTTACCAAAGTGTCAATGATTAATTCAACCGCCATTTACAGGCGAGATTTTAAAGCCTGTATGAAGGTGAATTAATTTTTGACACTTTGCACTTAGCTACAATCACTTTTTTACTTAGTTTACTTTATTAAATCATTTACTACTACAGACGCTATTGTAAGCCCTCCTACTGAAGGTACAAACGATATACTTCCTGGTGTTATTTTCTTTCCATTCATAATTTTTTCTTTTAACTCTACAGGTTGTTCTGTTGAATAAACAACCTTTAATTTTTTTATCTTTCTATCTCTTAATTCTTTTCTCATAACTTTAGCAAGTGGACACATTTGAGTTTTATATATATCCGTAACTACTATTTTTGTAGGATCTAACTTATTTCCCATACCCATAGAACTTATTATATTTAAATTCTTTTTAACACAAGTTTCTATCAAATGAATTTTAGAAGTAACCATGTCTATAGCATCTATAACATAATCATATTCTTCGCATAATATTTCTTCACTATTTTCAGCTGTATATTTTGCTCTTATTGCTTTTATATCTATATTTGGGTTTATATCTAAAATTCTATCTTTCATAACATCAACCTTATATTTTCCTACAGTTGAGTGAAGTGCTGGTATTTGTCTATTTATATTAGTTATGTCTACATCATCAAAGTCTACAATAGTCATCTTGCCTACACCAGCTCTAGCTATAGCCTCTGCAGCAAAACTTCCTACTCCTCCAACTCCAAATACAATTACATTTGAATTTTGTAATTTTTCAATTCCTTCATTTCCTATTATAAGACCTGTTCTAGTTTTAAAATGTTTGTTCATGCTTTAAATATCTCCTTGTGTAATTTTTTTCATGTGCAAGAATATAATTTAATATCGATTATACAAATAGGGGTGATGCTTTGAAAAAATTAATTAACTTTCTATTTTATATACTTATAATAAATATATTGGTTTCATTGCTTTTAATACTCGACGTAAGTTCTTCTAAAAATAATATCCATTCAGATATTATAGAATCCCTATCTAATAACGATAATTATAATTTGATTGTTCAGATTTTAAAAGATACTAATAAAGAAGATTTTATAAGATATATAGATTATATGCAACTCGATATTCATAAAAATTTAGAAAATGGTCCAAATAAATATATAGCATTCTCTATAAGATTGCCTCAAAATAAGTCTTTTATATCATTTTATATAAAAAATGAAGATCATACTTACTCATTTGATTCAATTGTAGATAATCTAGACGACATAAATGAATTTTATTTTTATAAAGATTTTTTAGTAGTTGAGCAAAAGTGTGAGGATGAAACTACATACTCAAATGATAAAAAATTTATAGAGATATTTTATCAAGAAGGACTTAAATATTCATCTAAACTAAAAAAAGATCTATATTTCGAAAAAATAGATTTAAAAAGTAGTGATAAAATTAAAGTATCTGGAAGTATGGACTTTCTAGACGACTACCCTCCCCAAATACTATATGTCTCAACAATCTCATCAATGATAATTCCTTTTCTAAAGACATTTCAAAAGAATTATATATATGGGATAATGACCTTAAACAATTTACAATGAGCCAAAAAGAAAATTTTGATGATAATTAAGTTATTAAAAGCAAAAAAAGAACTTCTATACAGAAGTTCTTTTCATTTAATTGGCGGGAGTGCGTGGGAATCGAACCCACCCAAGAAGCTCTTAACCCCTCATACTAGTTTTGAAGACTAGAGGGCACACCAGCACCCATCCACCCCCATATGGGATGTCCTCTCACTTACAAACTTATATTACCATATATTTTTTTTGATGCAACTGTTTTTAGCAAACATTTTCATATTTTTACAATTTTCTATATAATTTAACTTTAATTTTTGTAAATTTTAATTTTTTAACCTTAAAAAATAAAATCCTTTCACATATTAAAAGGATTTTATTTTTATTATATATTTTATATATTTGGAATTTGCCAGTCTATAGGCTCTTTTCCTAATTTAATTAAGATATCATTAACCTTAGAAAATGGTTTAGATCCAAAAAATCCTCTACTAGCTGATAGTGGACTTGGATGTGCAGATTCTATTATGTAATGTTTATTTGTATCTATTAACTTTTTCTTACTTCTTGCATTATTTCCCCATAAAACAAATATCACAGGATCTTCTCTCAAGTTTAAAGTCTCTATTATATGGTCTGTGAAAGTCTCCCATCCTTTTCCTTTATGAGAGTTAGCTTCATGAGCTCTAACTGTAAGTGCTGTATTTAATAGTAATACACCTTGTTTTGTCCAAGGAACTAAAAATCCATTATTAGGTATAAAACATTCAAATTCTGAGTTTAATTCTTTGTACATATTTAATAAAGACGGAGGTGTTTTTACTCCAGGCTTTACCGAAAATGCAAGCCCATGAGCTTGATTTTCTCCATGATAAGGATCTTGCCCTAAGATTAGTACTTTAGTATCTTTATATGATGTATATTTCAATGCATTAAATATGTCATGCATATCAGGATATATAATATTATTTTTATATTCCTCTTTTAAAAATTCTCTTAATTTTAAATAATATGGTTTTTCAAATTCACCTTTTAATATTTCATCCCAATCGTTTCCTATGTTAACCATTTCTTCACCTACTTTTAATTTGCTATTGTGTCTATATCATTTTTTTCATTACTGATTATTTTTATACTTACCTTATTAGGTATACATACTATATTTTTATTAGACTTATCTATAAAACCAGTTTTCACACATACTTTATCTGGGCATGATGCATCTACGACTTCAACGCCTTTATCATGAATTTTAATCTTGTTAAATCCAGAATCTGTTTTTATAGTTATATCTTCAGTTGCATCAATAGGAATTTCCTTATATACTTTATTATCTAAATATATAACTATTTTTTCACCTTCGTCTTGGTTTTTGAAAAAGCTAAAACTTATCCAAACCCCTATTATGATTAAAACTGATAAAATAAGAAAAAATCGTTTTTCTTCATTTTTAGCCTCCAAGCATTTATAATATAATTAAATATATCATAAATATAAAGGGGAAACAGCATGAAAAATAAAAAACTTATACTTTATATAGCAATTTTATCAATTTTAGCTATATTTTCATTTTTAATCTTTAGTCAAAAAATTAATACATATTCAAAAACTATGTACTACCTAGGTACTGTTAATGAAGTTACACTATATACTAAAGCTAATGAAAAAGAAGCTAATGAGATATTAAATAATTGTGAACGTATAATAAAAGACATGGATAATAAAATGAATCCATCTACATTATCTAGTGATGTTTACAAAATTAATGAAAATGCCGGTAAGTCTTACACTAAAGTATCTCCAGATACTTTTAAAGTTATAAAATCAGCTATACACTTTTCAGATTTATCAGGTGGACACTTTGATGCTTCAGTTGGTTCGTTAGTTCAACTATGGAATATAGGAAATGAAAAAGCCAGAGTTCCTAGCCAATATGAAATAAATTCAGTTTTACCTACAATAAATTACAAAAACATAACTTTAGATGAGAAAAATAATAGTGTAATGCTAAAACATGAAGGTACAAAGTTAGACTTGGGTGGAATTGCAAAAGGTTATGCTGCTGATAAAGTGGTTAAGTATCTTAAAACACAAAAAATTGAAGGATCTATAGTAAACCTAGGTGGAAACATTTTTACAATTGGGTCTAAGGATGGTAAAAATAAATTTAATATAGGAGTTCAAGACCCAACTAAGCCTAGAGGAAATGCTATAGGAAGTATATTAACAACAGATAACTCAGTAGTTACATCAGGCATTTATGAAAGATATATAGAAAAAGATGGGAAAATTTATCACCATATACTAAGCCCTAAAACTGGGTATCCTGTTGAAAATGAACTTAACAGTGTAACTATAGTCTCAAACAATTCAATGAATTGTGATGCACTATCTACTACAGCTTTTTCACTTGGAACTAAAGAGGGAATTAAATTAATAGAATCTTTACCAAACACAGAAGCAATATTTATAACAAAAGACAAGAAAATATACTTAACTCCAGGTCTTAAAGATTCATTTAACCTTAAAGACTCAACCTTCACCATCCAAAATTAAAAAAAGTAAGTAGTCAGGCAAAGCTTGATATGTAATTGTTTTCGAAGCACTTAAAGACCGAGATTTTTAGGTCTTTGTGCAAAGAAAACAACTACATATCAAGTAAGCCACCACTACTTACTTTTTTTAAAATAATACTCTTTTATTTTCAACTCTTTTTGTAATCTTATTTCTATCAAAATCTTCTAATATTATCATACAGTTTTTTCTACTTGAATTAACTAAATCTCTATAATCACCTAATGTTATTTCTTTATTTTCTTCTAAATACTTTATAAGCTTTTCTTTAGCATTGTTATATACTTTTGAAGACATTAAATAACTATCCTCAATTCTTACAACAGTATTTCCTATTAAAGATTCTAACACTTCTTCGTATTCTTTTTTATTGTTAGTTATATCTTCAATTGTATAAATATTATTTAGGCCTGCATTGTTTAATATTTTCTCTATCTCATTTTTTATTTTTGTTTGCTTTTCGTTAAATACAACATTAAATTTCTTTAGTGAAACAAAATTACCATTAACTTTTATAAGCTCATCATTTATAAATAAATCTAGTAAAATATCAAAATCTCTTGTTTTAAATTTACTTTCAACTTTAGATCTAACTTCTTCTTTTAACATACCCTCTCTTAATCTAAACTTCTTATGGTATGCTTGAAGTTCACTTTCTGCTTTTTCTTTTAACGTGTTATATTGGTTTATATGCATATACATATTGTTTATACATATAACTTTTTCTTGTCCAATAAGCTTTTCTAATGATTTCTTTATATTATCTTCACTCTCACCACTATAACTCATAATTTCTTTTATATTAGGATAGTTTCTAGAGTTGTTTTTTAAGTAAGCTTCTAATATATCTGAAAGCTCTCCTTTTTCCTTTATTTTAAGAGCTTCTATTACATTAGCGTCAAATCTCTTATGTTTTCTTGGATTAGTATCTATAACTATACCTCCACCTATCGTTTCCATAGGAGAATATCTTCTTACGACAAACTTATCACCTTTTTTTGCAACTATACTTTCTTCAAGTCTAAGTTGAACTAAACCACTTTCTCCTGGCATTATTTCTTCTACTTCTAACGGTACTGCTCTACAAAGTATTTCTCTAGTACCATGGTAAAGTCTTAATCTATCCCAGTGTTTAAGTCCCGCATCTGTATGTTTAACAATACTTAATCTAACATCTAACATCATTGCTTCTTCTAGTGAATGAGGCGACGCTAGCACATCTCCCCTGTTAATCTCTTCAACCTTTACATTAGATATGTTTATAGCCGTTCTTTGTCCCGCATAAGCTGTTTCAACACTTTCTCCATGAACTTGTATACTTCTTATCTTTGTTTTAAGTTCCTTTGGATATATTACTAGATCATCATCTATACTTATTTTACCTTCTATTAAAGTCCCTGTTACAACTGTACCAAACCCTTTTATAGAAAATACTCTATCTATATTGAGTCTAGCTGGAGTTTCTAAGTCTTTATCTTCTATTTCATCAGTCATTTTATCAATTTTGTTGATAAGCTCATCTAAACCTTTTTTAGATATAGAATCCACTTCTATAATTTCTGCATCTTCTAAAAATGTTCCTTTGACTTTTTCTCTTATATCCTCTTTTACTAACTCTCTGAAGTCTTCTTCCACAGTGTCACTTTTAGTTAAGACTATCATTCCTTTTTTTATATTTAAAAATGTTAAAATATCCATATGTTCTACAGTTTGAGGCATAACCCCTTCATCCGCTGCAACAACTAATAAAACCATATCAAGTCCAGATGCTCCTGCTAACATATTTTTTATAAATTTTTCATGCCCAGGAACATCTACAATCCCTGCTCTTTTATTACTTGGTAAGTCAAAGTAAGTAAATCCTAAATTTATAGATATACCTCTTTTCTTTTCTTCCGCTAATGTGTCTGTTTCTCTTCCTGTAAGTGCTTTTATAAGAGTTGTTTTACCGTGGTCTATATGTCCAGCTGTTCCTATTATTACATTTTTCATATTTAACCTCCTATTAAAGCTTTTTCTAATTCATTTTTCACAATTTCAAATTCATCTTCAAATATAGTTCTTGCATCTAACACATACTTATCATCATAGACTCTAGCTATAATATGAGCATCACTTAACCTAAGTGTCTTTTCTAATGTTGAAACATTTATATTTTTAGGAGTTATAGCTATAACTTTAGAATCTATAGTTTCTAAAGGCATAGATCCCCCTCCAACTTGAGATAGCCCATC
Source organism: Paraclostridium sp. AKS73 (assembly GCF_025671395.1). Classification (NCBI taxonomy): domain Bacteria; kingdom Bacillati; phylum Bacillota; class Clostridia; order Peptostreptococcales; family Peptostreptococcaceae; genus Paraclostridium; species Paraclostridium sp. AKS73. The sequence goes on from NZ_JAIXHU010000002.1 coordinate 162,018, forward strand.
TTCAATTGTTATATTTGCATATTTATCTAAGTGTTTTATTCTTTCATATAAGTTGTTAGCTTTTTCTTCTAATTCATCCATTGTATAGGTTAACATTTTTAATGTTGGAATTTCTTTTCTTGCTTTTTCTTCGTCTAAGTACATTCTTAATGTAGCTTCTAATGCACATATAGTTAGTTTATCTACTCTTAAAGCTCTTGTAAGTTGATTCTTTTTCATTTTTTCAATATATTCTTTTTTACCAACTATAATACCTGCTTGAGGCCCACCTAGCATCTTATCTCCACTAAAAGTAACTACATCTGCACCTTTTCTAATAGAATCTAATACTGTTGGCTCATAACTTAATCCATACTTAGATATATCTAAGAAAACACCACTACCTAAATCCTCAATTACAGGTAACTCATGTTTTTTGCCTATCTCACATAGTTCATCTACATCCACACTTTGTGTAAATCCAAGTATTCTATAATTACTTGTGTGAACTTTCATAAGAACTTTAGTATTTTCATTTATTGCTTCTTCATAATCTTTTAAATGAGTTTTATTAGTTGAACCAACTTCAACTAGGTCAGCTCCACTTAACGCCATTATGCTAGGTATTCTAAAAGAGCCCCCAACTTCAACTAACTCACCTCTAGATACTATAGCTTCCCCACCTTTTGCCATAGTGCTTAATACCAGTAGTACAGCTGCTGCATTATTGTTAACTACTAATACATCTTCAGCCCCAGTCAATCGTTTTATAGTATCTGTTAAATGGGTATATCTTGAACCCCTTTGTCCTTTATCTATATCATATTCCAAGTTTGAATATCTAGATGCCGCTTCCCAAAGCTCATCTTTTATACTTTCACTAAGAAGTGATCTTCCTAGATTTGTATGAAGTACTGTTCCTGTAGCATTTATCACTTTCTTTAATGATAATGAGTATTTTAAATTACATTTATTAATTGTGTTTCTCACTACTTCATCTATAGTTATATCAAACTTATCAAAATTTTCCTCTTTTAATTCTACTATTTCGCTTCTTTTTTCTTCTATAGATTCTCTTATACCTTCAAGTAAAATATTTCTTGGATATTCATTTAACGCATTTATTATCATTTCTTGGTTTAACATCTCATCTACTGAAGGTAATTGAGCAAATAATTCTCTTTTATTCATTAAAGTTCCTCTCCCCTTAAGTCATTACTTTACCGTTATATACTTTTCTTTTTTATCTACAACAGTTCCTATTATTTTAGCTTCTATAGACCCATTCTTCTTCATATCTTCTACTAATATATCTGCTAGATCACTTTCTACAGAAATAAGTAATCCTCCTGATGTTTGAGGGTCATATAATATATCTTCCATAGCTTCTTCTATGTTTTCTAATTTAACATCACTTGATATATATTGTTTATTTCTATACATACCAGCTGGTATTATTCCCATTTTAGCCATGTCAATAGCACCATTTAATATAGGAATCTCATTAGCATTTAGCTCTATACTAACTTCTGATGCTTTTGCCATTTCTAGTGCATGTCCTAAAAGTCCAAATCCTGTTATATCTGTAACTGAGTTTACCTTTATATTATCAAAGCTCATAGCTGCATATTTATTTAAATGAACCATAGTTTCAACTACGATTTTAGAAGTTTCTTCATCTACTAAACCTTCTTTCATAGCAGTATTTAATATTCCTACTCCTATAGGCTTAGTTATAACTAATTTATCCCCTACTTTTGCAGTTGCATTAGATAAAACTTTATCAGGATGTACTGTTCCTGATACTGATAGACCATATTTAGGTTCTTTATCATCAACAGTGTGCCCTCCAACTAATAAAGCTCCACTTTCTTTTACCTTATCCATTCCACCTTTTAATATTTCTGCTAGTACATTCATATCATGACATGCTGGGAAACATACTATGTTCATGGCAACTAAAGGCTTTCCTCCCATAGCATAAACATCTGATAATGAATTAGATGCTGCTATTTGTCCAAATATGTACGGATCATCTATCATTGGAGTAAAAAAATCTAAAGTTTGAATTAAAGCTGTTTCATCATTTAATTTATAAACAGCCGCATCATCTGAAGTTTCAAGTCCAACTAATAAATTTTCTTTTTTATCCGATGTATTTTTAGGTAATTGAGATAATACCGATGCCAGTACCTCTGGCCCTATTTTAGCGGCTCACCCTCCTGAAGTTGTCATATCTGTAAGTCTTTTCATCATTTCCATAATTATGTCTCCTTTCTTTAAAGCATTACATAACTAATAATATCATAATTAGCATTTATTGAATACAGATATAATCCTTCAAATCATTAAATTTATTTTCTCCTATACCTTTAACATTTTTTATTTCATCAATTGATTTAAACTCCTTATTTTCTTCTCTATAATCTAGTATTTTTTGTGCGGTAACATCTCCAACTCCAGGTAATGAATCTAAATCTTCTTTAGATGCACTATTTATGTTTATTTTTTTATCGTCACCTTCAGTGATATTATTACCATCATTGTTATTATTTTCAACATTGTCATTTGAATCATTAAGTGCTATTTCTTCACCTTGTTTAGGTATTATATAATGCCCCTCATCCTTAACTTTCATAGCTAAATTAATTCTATTTGTGTCAGCTTCATCAGTGAGTCCATCACAAAGCTTTACGCCTTCCATTAATCTTTCATTACTTTTTAGTTCTACAACTCCAGGAGAATTTACAGCTCCACTTATATAAATACTAATTTTTTTAGTCATATTTTCAGTTTTATCAACAGTTTTTACATCTTCAATATTTTCTATTTTTGAGAAATCCCCTTTATCATTATCATTTTTTCAACATCATTATTTTCTAAAGTGGATTTTTCACTTTCCGCACCACTTACAACATAAGAATCATTTTTTCTATAAATTTATTATTTTTAATTAAAAAAACTGAACTTATGGCAATAATTACTATTATAATAATAAATTTTTTCTTCTGTTTCATTTTATCACTCCTTCAAATTTGATTATTGACATAAATATGTTATACTAAAATATAAGTTTACAATCGGAGGACAAAAAATGTTTAAAAAAGTATCAGTATTATTATCATTCATAATAACTTTTGTTAATTTATTTGCATTTGGTAATATTTCATTCGCAGAAACACCACCTCCTAATATATCTGCTCAATATGCAGTTTTAATGGATTATACAAGTGGAAAAGTTTTATATGAAAAAAATTCTAATGCAAATTTATACCCCGCATCTACAACTAAAATGTGGACTGCCTACCTTACGTTAAAATATGCCAAAAACCTAGATGAGGTTGTAACTGTTGGTAATATAGGAACTGTAGGTGGAACAAGTATGTATTTAGTTCCAGGGGAGCAAGTTACAGTTAGGCAACTATTAGAAGGTTTACTTTTAGTTTCTGGAAATGATGCAGCTGTTGTTTTAGCTCAACATATTAGTGGATCTATACCAGAATTTGCAAATTTAATGAACGAAGAAGCTAAAAAGATAGGTGCTAAGAATACTCATTTCCATAATCCAAATGGATTACCTGACCCTGAACATCACACATCAGCTTATGATATGGCTTTAATGGCAAGAGAAGCAATGAACAATGAAGATTTTAGAAACATAGTAAATAAAAAAACGATAAAGGTACCAGCTACGAATTTATCACCAGAAAGAACATTAATTAACACAAATAAATTTTTAACAGGAACTACTACTATTCCTTACAAGGGTCAAAATACAGATATTAAGTATGACATAGTAGATGGTATAAAAACTGGATATACAGATGACGCTGGTAAATGTCTACTTTCTAGTGCCAAAAAAGATGGTATGAGATTAGTTGCTGCTGTATTTAAAGCAGATGGCGAACCTAACTTATATACAGATAGTAGAACTCTTTTAGATTATGGATTTGATAATTTCAAATCTGAAAAAGTGATTGAGAAAAATGATTTTATAGACTCTAAGTTTATATGGTATGCAAAGGGTAGAAAGTTAGAATACGAACCTAAGTATAGCTATTATACAGTTATCAATACAGGTGAAACTACGCCTACATTTGAAGCTAAAGCTAATTTAAGTGACATAAACCTTCCAATAAAAAAAGGGGATACTGTAGGTACATTAGATATTTATAAGGATAAAGGAAAAAATCCTGTTGCCAATGTTCCTCTAATAGCTCAAAATGATGTTACAAATGTATTTTCATCAATATTAAACAATCAAATATTAAAAAGCTTCCCATCAATTATAATTGGTGGAATTTTAATAGTTGTACTTTTCATTGTATTAGTTTTGGTCAAGAAAAAATAAGAAGAAATAAAAGAAGAAAAAATATATATGTAAAGAAAAAAAGTAATATTTATTCAAATAAAAAGAATCGAAGAAGAAGACATTAAAAAAAGAGGCTAATAGCCTCTTTTTATTATCCGAATATTTTCTTAGTTAAGCAGTTTCCTGTACAAGTAGCAGCAACCCCACCTAATGCAGTTTCTCTTAACTCCATTGGAAGACCTCTACCAACTCTATACATAGCTTCAACAGTTTCATCAAATGGTATTATATTTAATATTCCAGCTAAACAAAGTTCTGCAGATATTAAAGCATTTGCAACACCTATAGCATTTCTTCCTTGACAAGGAACTTCAACAAGACCTGCTATTGGATCACAAACTAATCCCATTACATTTTGTAAACAGTGAGATGCAGCAGAAACAGCAGCTTCTACACTTCCACCCATTAATTCAACTATACCAGCAGCACTCATTGCAGCTGCAGCACCAGTTTCAGCTTGGCATCCACCTTCAGCTCCCGCAACAGTTGCATTTCTAGTTATTATAGCTCCTATAGCTGATGCTGTAAATAATGCATCTAACATTTCATCATCACTGAATCCATATTCTTTACCTATAGTAACTATAGCTCCTGGTAATATACCACAAGAACCAGCTGTAGGTGCAGCAACTATAAGACCCATAGAAGCATTTACTTCCATTGTTCCCATTGCAGCAGCTAAAGCTTTATTCATTAGTCCACCACAAACTGTTTTTTGAGTGTTTCTGTGATTTTCTAATTTTTTAGCTTCTCCACCTATTAGACCTCCAACAGATTTTATATCTTCTGTTACAGCTCTTTCAGTAGCTTTTTTCATTATATCTAAACTAACAGCCATTTTTTCTCTTACTTCTTCTTTAGAAAGTCCGCTTAATTCAGCTTCTCTTTCTAAACATAATTGACCTATAGTCATGTTTAGGTCTTTACATTTTTCTATTAATTCTGCTCCGCTTGTAAAGTTGTATTTCATATTCTGTCACCCTTCCTTACTCATTAGAATTTGTCTAAAACTACAGCTTTCGCTATAACTTCAAATTTTCTTAATTGATCTAATACATCAACATCTAAAGCTTCATCTGTTTCTATTGTAACAAATGTATACTCAGCTCCAGCTGGCTTATTAGTAGACATATTTGCTATATTCTTGTTGTTATGAGCAAGAAGTCCAGTTACGAAAGATACAGCTCCTGGTATGTCTTTTATTTCAAGTATAACTGCTGGTCTAGAACCGTTAAAGTCAAGTGGTAATCCGTCCATTTCAGTAAGTTTAATGTTTCCACCACCTATAGATGCTCCTTTAACTTCTGCCTTAGACCCATCTTCTAAAGTCATTTCCATTTTAACTGTGTTAGGATGTTCGTTTTCTCCTAAGTTAGCTTTAATGAATTCAAAGCTTACACCTAATTCTTTAGCTAAATCAAAAGAATTTCTTATTCTAGCATCATCTGGTTGGAATCCTAATATACCACCAACTAATGCTTTATCTGTTCCATGTCCTTTGTATGTTTCTGCAAATGATCCATGTAAGTAGAACTTAACATCTTTAACAGGTTTACCTGCTATTTTTAATGCCATTTTCCCTAATCTTGCAGCACCTGCAGTGTGCGAGCTTGATGGACCTATCATATTTGGTCCTACGACATCAAATACACTATAATCTTTAGCCATTAATAATACCTCTTTTCATCAAATTGTCTTTTTTCTTTTGTTTTGTAAATGATTTCCAATAGTTGCTTAACTCATAAAATGACCATCCTATAAAGAGGTATGGCCATTTTGAAGTCTATTATTATTTTACTATAGCTATAGCTTCTATTTCAACTTTAACATCTCTTGGTAATCTAGCTACTTCTACACAAGATCTAGCTGGTTTGTTTTCACCGAAGAAAGAAGCGTATACTTCATTTATTTCAGCAAAATCATTCATATCACTTATGAATACTGTAGTCTTAACTACGTCTGCAAAAGTTGCTCCAGATGCAGCTAATATTTCTTTTAAACTTTCTAATGATCTAGCAGCTTGCTCTTTTGCTCCACCTTCAACTATTTCCATAGTTTCTGGGTTAAATGGAACTTGTCCTGATACGAATACCATGTTTCCATTTTTTATAGCTTGAGAGTATGGTCCTATTGCTTTAGGAGCCTTTTCTGTATGTATTACTTGTTTCATAATCAATCTCTCCTTCTTTTATATAGGTTTTGTTTTTATATTATACTTTTTTCAGTAATATTATACTACTAAATTGTATATATTGTATACAGGATATAGTAAAAAAGTGGAAATTATGCAAGCATAATTTCACTTTTTTATTATATACCCATTATATCATAAATTAATCTTCTATTGCAAACCCTGCAGACTCTACTGCTGATTTTATTTTATCTATATGAGCTTGGTCGAATGTTTCTAATTCTATTTCAAGGTATAAACTACCAAGAGTTTCCTTTGGTGGTCTTGTCATATTTGCATTTAGTATGTTTGCATTTAATCCACTTATTATTTGAGTTAACTCAGCTAATCCACCTGGCTTATCTTGTATTTTAGTTTTGAATGCATATCTTCTACCTTCTGAAGTTAATGCAGTTCCTATAACTCTGTATAATGTGTTAACATCTACATTACCTCCAGATATTACACATACAACGTTTTCATCTTTAGCTGGCTTGTATTTTCCACTTAATAATGCAGCTGTTGATACTGCACCTGAACCTTCTGATACTAGTTTTTGGTTTTCTAATAAGAATAACATAGCTTGTGCTATTTCAGTTTCTTCAACAACTATTACTTCATCAACTAACTCTTTTATTATTTCAAAAGTGTGATCTCCAGGAGTTTTAACTGCTATACCGTCAGCTATTGTAGTAGCTTTAAATGCAGTTGTAACATGTCCTTGTTCTATAGATTCTTTCATTGATGGTATATTAGCAGTTTGAACACCTATTATTTTAACATTTGGGTTTAAAGCTTTAGCAGCAGTTGCTATACCAGCTATTATTCCCCCTCCACCTATTGGGCATAATATAGTGTCAACATTTGAATTTAATTGTTCAAATATTTCAAGAGCTATTGTTCCTTGTCCAGCCATAACATATTTATCATTGAATGGATGTAAGAAAGTTGCTCCAGTTTCTTTTTGTATTTCAACAGCTTTTGCATATGCATCATCATATACTAAACCTTCTTGAACTACTTCTGCTCCATATCCTTTAGTTGCAGTAACTTTTGCAAGTGGTGCAGTAGCTGGCATTACTATTGTAGCTTTTATTCCACTTAATTTAGCTCCAAGCGCAACCCCTTGTGCATGGTTTCCAGCACTTGATGCTATAACACCGTTTGCCTTCTCTTCATCAGTTAAACTTGCTATTTTGTTGCAAGCCCCTCTTACTTTAAAAGAACCAGTCTTTTGTAAGTTTTCACATTTATAATATACGTTTGCCCCAGTCTTTTCACTTAGTTTAACGCTTTCTAACAAATCAGTTGTTTTAACTATATCTTTTATAGTTTCTCTAGCATCTTTAACATCTTGTAATGTAACTCTTGTCATTTTACTCACTCCCATAATGTTTAGATTTAATTTATAATTGTTTGACATCTTTATTGTATATAGTTTTCCATCAAAAATCAACAGGAAAACATTTTTTTGGGAATTTTTTAATTTGTCAAAAATTTACAAACATGTTGATTCTTCTGTTTTCCTGTTATTTTTCCTGCCAAAAATTTTTTTATTTTTTCAATTTTAATTTTATTTTAATGATTTTTCATTTTAAATTTAAAAATCGCCTTATTTTTTAGTTAGATTGCTTACTTATGTAAATAAAAAAGTCTTTTTTAAAAGGCCTTTTTTTTATTCTATATAACTTATTTATTATTTTACAACTATATTAACAAGCTTCTTAGGAACAGCTACTACTTTTACTATTGTTTTTCCTTCTACTAAAGCTTTTATTTTTTCATCATTCATTGCAGCTTCTTGCATATCTTCTCTTGATATATTAGCAGCCACACTTAATTTTCCTCTTACTTTACCGTTTATTTGAACTACAACTTCAACTTCATCTTTAACTAAAGCAGATTCATCATAAGCTGGCCAAGATATATCAAATATACTTCCTTCTTTGCCTATCATAGTCCATAATTCTTCACCTATATGAGGAGCAAATGGAGCTATTATTGTAACTATAGTTTCTATAGCTTCTTTTATAACTGCATCATTTCTAGTTTCTAACTCTTTGTATTTATACATTTCGTTTATTAATTCCATTAATGCAGATATTGCAGTATTGAAACCAAACTTCTCATTTAAGTCTTCAGTTACTTTCTTTAAAGTAGCATTTATAGTGAATCTCATAGCCTTATCTTCTTTAGTTAATTCATCCATAGTAGCATCACATTTAGCTTTATCAGCTAATTCGTCAACTAATCTATAAACTCTATTTAAGAATCTAAAGCATCCTTCAACACCTTGTTCTGACCATTCTAAATCTCTTTCTGGTGGTGCTGCAAATAATACGAATAATCTAGCAGTATCAGCTCCGTACTCGTCTATTATTTCAAGCGGAGATACAACATTTCCTTTAGACTTACTCATCTTAGTTCCATCTTTTAAAACCATACCTTGAGTTAATAAGTTTTTAAATGGTTCTTTGAAGTCTAACATTCCCATTTCATTAAATGCTTTAACAAAGAATCTTGCGTAAAGTAAATGCATTATAGCATGCTCTACTCCACCTATATATTGATCCACTGGCATCCAATTGTTAACTGCATCCTTACTAAATGGCTCGTTAGTATTTTGAGCATCTATATATCTTAAGAAATACCAAGAAGAATCAACAAAAGTATCCATTGTATCTACTTCTCTTCTAGCTGGCTTTCCACAACATGGGCAAGTAGCATTCATAAACTCTTTTGATGTAGTAAGTGGTGATTCACCTTTACCTGTAAATTCTATATCTGTTGGTAATAATACAGGTAAGTTTTCTTTCTTCTCAGGTACTAATCCACACTCATCACAGTATACTACAGGTATTGGACATCCCCAATATCTTTGTCTAGAAAGTAACCAGTCTCTTAATCTATAGTTAACTGTTTTCTTTCCTATTCCCATTTCTTCTATTTTTCTATTATTGCATCAAATGCTTTTGAAGCTTCCATTCCATCAAACTCACCAGAGTTTACCATTATATTATCTTCATTTATAACCTCAACTACGTTTAAGTTATATTTAGCTGCAAATTCAGCATCTCTTTCATCATGAGCCGGAACTGCCATAACTGCACCTGTTCCATAGTCAGCTAATACATAGTTTGCTATCCATAGCTCAACTTTTTGTCCGTTTAATGGGTTTATAACATGTTTACCTATGAACATTCCTTCTTTTTCTAAGTCGCTTGAAGTTCTTTCTATTTCAGTCATAGTGTACATTTTAGTTATAAACTTTTCTACAGCTTCTTCATACTCAGTTCCAGCAACTAATTCTTTAACTAAATCATGCTCTGGAGCTAAAACCATATAAGAAACTCCGTGTACTGTATCTGGTCTAGTTGTAAATACTGTTACTGATTTATCAATTCCATCTATATCGAAAGTTATTTCAGCTCCAGTACTTTTTCCTATCCAGTTTCTTTGCATTGTTTTAACTTTTTCTGGCCATCCATCTAAAGTATCTAAATCTTGAAGTAACTCTTCTGCAAAGTGAGTAGTTTTAAAATACCATTGTTCTAAGTCTTTTTTAACTACTACTGAATCACATCTTTCACAAGCTCCTTGAACAACTTGCTCATTAGCTAAAACCGTTTCACAAGATGGACACCAGTTAACAAAAGATTTTTTCTTGTATGCTAATCCATGCTCTAAGAACTTTAAGAATATTTCTTGAGTGAACTTATAGTACTCTGGAGTAGATGTTGCTATCTCTCTATCCCAATCATAGCTAAGTCCTAATAATTTTAATTGACCCTTCATGTCTTCTATGTTTTCCATAGTCCACTTATGAGGATGTATTCCATGCTTTATAGCCGCATTTTCAGCTGGAAGTCCGAATGAGTCCCATCCCATTGGGTGAAGAACATTGTAACCTTGCATCTTTTTAAATCTAGCTATAACATCACCTATAGAGTAGTTTCTAACATGCCCCATGTGTATTTTTCCTGATGGGTATGGTAACATTTCTAATGTGTAGTATTTTGGTTTTGTTGTATCATTAGTGTCAGTTTTGTATTGATCATTTTGATCCCAAGTTTTTTGCCATTTAGCTTCAACTTCATTTGGTTTATAAACGTTCATTTTTTTACCTCCTATTTTTTTGTTTCGTGTGGGTCGCTCGTTGTTAGATTAATTGTTTCCTTCACACAAAGTCATTTTGACTTTAAGTGTTTCGTCATCAACTAATCTAACATCTTCGCTGACCAATATACACGTATAAAAAAATCCCCGTCACTAAACAAATTAATGTTTAGGGACGAGGATATTACTCGCGGTACCACCCTAATTGATTATTTTTTTAAATAATCCTCTCGTACTAGTCTTTATACCAACTACGGTTAAATAGATTGTATCTAGCAAGTTCAAATCAATTTAATACTAGTTCGCACCATCCACTAGCTCTCTGAAATCTAAATTTAATTTTACTACTCTAGTCTATTTTAATTTTTAATTATATCTTATTATTATATAATTATTAAGCTAATGTGTCAACATCAACATATGGAGCATCTTTCCACATTTTCTCTAGGTTATAGTATGCTCTATTTTCTTCATTAAATACGTGAACCATTATATCTCCAAAGTCTAATAGTATCCACTCTTGTGTCTCGTATCCTTCTTTACCTCTTGATTCTATCCCTAACTTAGTAAGTTCATCTTCTACGTTATCAGCTATAGCTTTTACTTGTCTTTGAGATCCTGCTGTAGCTATTACGAAGTAATCACATAAACTTGATACTTCTCCTACTTTTATTATAGATATATCTTTACCTAGTTTATCATCAATAGCATCATATATAACTTTAACCATTTGTTCTACTGTCGTCATATTAAATTCCTACCTTCCTTATTTTTTGCGTTTTTATATTATACCACAAAAAACCGACTTCATAATACTAAATTTATATTCTTAGTATTGACAAGTTATCGCTATTATTTCCACTTCTTCAATTTATTAATTCTATATTATTATTAATTTATATTTATTGTGATTTATTTTATAAAAATTATTTACTTTTTTAAAATAAAATTTCTAGCTTCTATTGTTCTAGGGTGTATTATTTGCTTTCTATCTATTACTAATTTTATAGTGTTGTCGAATGATTGTAATAATGCCTTATCCATTTGACCGTTATAAGCTAGCTCTCGCAGTTCTTCTACTCCAGGATAATTTCTATTTTCTTCAATTATATCGGCTATGTATATAATTTTTTCTAGCATGTCCATATTAGATCTTCCTGTAGTATGATACCTAACAGCAGTTACTATATCTAAATCATCTATAAAAAATTCATGTCTAACTAAAACTGATCCTATTATACTATGAGACAGTGCTAAGTTTTCTTTTTCATAATCATCTAAGTATATTTCATATTTTTTTACATAATACTCAACTTGTTCTTGATTTAAATACTTTGCACAATCGTGAAGTATACCTGCTAAATATGCTTTTTCTTCATCGTATCCATATATCTTACTTAATTTTACTGCACACTTAGCAACACCTTCAGAATGTAACATTCTATTTTTAGGTAGCATTTCATTTAATTTAATTATTAAATTTTGCGAATCCAAAATTATTCAACTCCATTTGTATATATTTTTTTTTCATAAATATAAGATTCCACACATTCAGGTATTAAATATTTAATAGATTTACCATGTTTTATATGGTTTCTTATATAAGTTGACGATATATCCAGCGAAGGAACATTTACTGACCTTATATTAGCATCATATCTAGATTTTAATCTTTCTATTTTCATTTTAGCTTCATTAGAATTTATCCCCGGTCTATTTGCTGCTATAAAAGTTGCTAATTCAAAATTTTCCCCAACATTTTTCCAACTTTCCATATCGCAAATAGTATCAGCTCCAGTTATAAAGTATATATTAGCATTTGGATAAATTTTATGTAGTTCTTTTAAAGTATCTATTGTATAAGTTCTAGTATTTCTATTTATCTCCATATCCGAAACAACAAAATCATCATTATTCATTGTAGCCAATAAAACCATATTATATCTATCTTTTTTATCCGTTCTTAGTTTTGATTTATGAGGTGGGTTACCAGTTGGTATAAAAAGTATTTTGTCAAGATTGTAAGTTTCTCTTACATATTCTGCTGTTGCTAAATGCGCATAATGTATAGGGTCAAAAGTTCCTCCCATTATACCTATATTTACATTCTCATTTCCCATTTTATGAAAATTTGACTTTAGGTTGTTAAAATTTTTTGCCTTTAATACTAATTCATCAATTCTCATTAAAAATCTCCTTTTGTCCTTTATACTTTTATTGTATCATTAATTTTAGCTTCTTTGATACAATTATTCTATATTTTACGGTATAATTTTGTACATGATTAAAATGCATTGAGTTCAGTTTTATAAAGGAGGTAGTTATGTCTATAATAACAAAAATAGAAGCTCAGAAAAAAAGCGAAGATAGAGTTAACATATATTTAAATGAACAGTTTTTTATGGGAATTTATAAAGAACTAGTTTTTACATTAAACTTAAAAAAAGGAATGGAAATTGATGAAGAGGTTTTAAGGGGTTTACTACATGATGAAATGTATATAAAAGCTAAAAACAAAGCTTTATCAATACTTTCTAAAGCACCTCAATCAGAAAAAAATATAATAAGTAAATTATCTAATGACTTTGATGAAGACACCATAGAAGAAGTCTTAGTTTTTTTAAGAAAGTATAATTTTGTAAATGATGAAGATCTTGCTCAGCGAATAACTAATACAAACTTAAAAGTTAATAAGTGCGGTAAAAACAGAATAAAGCAAAATTTATATAATAAGGGTATTGATAGAAGTACTATAGACTCTGTTATATCTGATATAGATAGTGATGTAGAGTTTGAAAATGCAATGCATTTAGCTAAGAAGAGATACGAGCGTGTAAAAAATGAAGATAGAAACAAAATATATCAAAAAGTTTCTCAACATTTAGCTTATAAAGGATTTAGTTATGACATTATAAAAAGGGTTCTAAACAAACTTCTTAATTGTGATGAGTCAGATTATTGTTAAATAAATTATGGAGTCTTCAAAATAATTATGTTTTGAAGACTCCATAAATTTTTAATACTTATATATTCTAATTTACTCGTTTAAGTTTAATCTTTTTAATTCTACCTATAGTTATAGGTACTTTTTCTACTTCAACAATACTTGTATCTATACCAAACCATTTTTTAGGAGATACATTGATTTTCTTTATAAATATTTTAAAACTCATTATTAAATTATCCCAATTTGATAATTTACTTTCCTTAGAAATTACTTCTTCTAAAATTATAAATTTAAAATCACCTACATTTTTATTATCTATCATTTTTGTTTTATTCGTTGTATCTAACCCTATCAATTAAAGATTCTTTATTAAAATTCTTACTTATTATATAAGTTAATGTTAACTGTGCAATTACTATACATAAAACCATAATTAAAATAGGAATAAGCGGGAATGCATATGATGCATAAGAAGCTCCAGTCTTTCTAAAAACATAAACAGCAATATATCCTAACCCACTTCCTAGTGTTAAGGAACTTAAAAGCATAGTCCCTGTGTAAAACATAGCTTCAATATTTAACATTTTTATAAGTTGTTTATCCGTTAAACCTATAGCTTGTAACATTCCTAATTCTTTTTTTCTAGTTATTATACTAGTTATCATAGAGTTTATTAAATTCATAAATCCTATAACCCCTATTATTATAACCAAACTATATCCTACAGCTTTAGTCATTTTATAGATAATTCATTTAATTCTATTTCATCATCTATATATCTAGCGTCTATATATTCATTTGATTTATCTAAGTTTTTAATAAATTCTTTTACTTCATCATAACTATCTTCAGCAACATGTATACCTAAAGTGTTAGTTGTGTCTGTTTTAAACAAATTTTTAAATACATCATTGTGAATTAAAAAAACACCTGTAGCTGATGTTATAGCTTGAATTTTAAATGTTTTATTAAACTTATCTTTTCCATCATATAATGTTAAAGTTATTTTGTCTCCTGCTTTTATGCCAAACTCTTTTGCTAATTCTGGATATGCGAAAAGTATCTCATCTCCACTTTTCAACTTTTCAATATCTATTTTTCCATCTTCAAGATAAAATTCTAAATCCTCTAAATCTTTCTCATCTATTCCTGATAACTGCTCATATTTATACTCATTTCCTAAATTATTAACTTCTACTTTAGTGGTATTTATGCTTTCTAAACTCACAACACCATCCATATTTAATAGTTTACCTCTAAAACCTTTACCTAATGGATTTTTAGTTTGTAAAATATTAAATTCAGTGTTTGGACTATCTTCTTCTCCAAAAGTATATCCTGATAAGTTTATACTTATATCATATGAAAAATGATCTCTTACCATTTTTCAGCATTTATACTATTTAAAACACTAGCTATAACAACAAATATTATTCCACTTAATGAAAGTGATATTATAGTTACATAAGTACGCTTTTTATTTCTTTTTAAATTTGCATTCGAAAGTCTTTTTATATTTATATATTTATATCCTTTTCTAGTTTTAGATTTTGTTTTTATATCACCACTATATCTTACAGCCTCAATAATAGATACTTTTGATGCAACCTTCATAGGCTTTAACAAAGATATAAACACTGTTAAGAAACTTACACCCATAACACCTATTATTATTGGAAGTTTTTGTACATCTGCTCCATTAAAAAATACTTTTGTTAATACAAATTTATTTATTGCATATCCTAATGTAATTCCTAGTGGTACAGCTATTGTAGATAAAAATATCCCCTCTTTTAAAACAATTGATTTTATTTGTTTTTTAGTAGCTCCTATAGCTCTAAGTTTTCCAAACTCCTGAACTTTACTTGTTATTGATAGATAAAATATATTGTAAATTACTAATATGCTAGATAATATAACTATTATTGCTATTGTAGCTCCCCACATTATAACCTGAGTATCTGGCTTTAAGGTATTTATATAATCTTCATTTACATTTATGCTACCCTTTGGTATATCTAAGTCTTTACCTATTTTTTCTACTTTTGATATAAGTTCTTCCCCAGATAATTTATTTTCACCTTTTATAGTTATAAATACATTTGAAATTTCTTTATCCATATCTCTAGTTGATTCCATATAATCTTTCGATACTATGCCAGCATAAGATTTTTTAAGTTTAGAAATTTTATTTACTTTTGTAATTCCAGTTAATATGAACTCTGATTTAGTAGTACCCTTTTTTGCAAAATCTTCATATTCTAAATTAATCTTTTGACCTAATTTTTTTTCATATCCCATTTTCTCTAAAGCTAAATCATCTAAAACAATTTCATTTTTTTTAGTTGGAAGTTTTCCATTTATAAAATTTTTACTACTAAATTCTATAGCATTATTATCTATATATCCTATACCTATTTTAGTCTCATCTTCATAATCCTTACTTCCTATGCTATTTATAATTCCAATTTTTTCAATTTGAGAATGAGCTTTAATTTGCTTTAGTTTTTGCTCATCTATCTTTCTGTAAACTCCATGTTGAGTTCCTGAGTACTTCCTAACATTTTCTTTACTTAAAAAATTCCAATCTGCACAAGTCAATCCAACAGCAGTTAAAAGTGTAGTTGCTAGAATTATAGTAATAATAATTAGTGTAGATTTTGACTTATTTTGTTTTAAATTACTTTTTGCTATTTTAGTAGTGTTAATCATTTATAACACCACCTTTTAAGACCTTTCCATCTTCAATATATATAACCCTATCTGCCATTTGTGCTATAGTTTCATCATGAGTTATCATAACTAATGTCTGGTTATATTTTTTTATCATAAATTTTAGCAAACTCATTACCTCATCTGATGTTTTTGAGTCTAAGTTTCCAGTTGGTTCATCAGCTAATATTATAGATGGTCTAGTTGCTAATGCACGAGCTATAGCAACTCTTTGTTGTTGACCTCCTGATAAAGTATTTGGAAGTGACTCTTTTTTATCACTTAACCCTAAAGCCTTTATTATATCATTTATAAATTCTTCATCTACAGCCTTATTATCAAGACCTATAGGAAGTACTATATTTTCCCAAACATTTAGCGATGGTATCAAGTTATAATATTGGAATATAAATCCTATTTTTCTTCTTCTAAAAATAGCTAAAGATTCGTCCTTTAATGAAAATATATCCTTACCATCTATAAATACTTTTCCATCTGTCGGTCTATCTAGCCCGCCTATCATATGTAATAGTGTACTTTTCCCTGAACCTGATTTTCCTACTATAGCTACAAATTCCCCTTCAATTATTTCTATGTTATTGTCATCAATTGCTTTTACTAAGTTTTCTCCTTCTCCATAATATTTTTTCAAGCCCCTAGTTTTTAATATACTCATATAGTTTACTCCTTCTCTTTTTCTTACTTTTTATACTTTAATGTTAAGCTTTAAGTCTTACATAACACTTTCATAAAGTCTTACACTTTCGTAAGAAACAAAGAAAATTTACTACCTTCACCTTTTTGAGATGATACAATTATATTTCCACCTTGGCTTTCAAGTATTTTTCTGCTTAAATAAAGTCCAACCCCTGAACCTTCTAACTCTTGAACTTCTTCACTTCTATAAAATCTTTTAAAAATATTATTAAATTCATTTTTATCAATTCCAATTCCATTATCTTTTATATCAACCCTCATAAAATTTATAGCATCTTGAACATATATATCTATTTTCCCTTTTAAGTTAGTATATTTAACTGCATTATCTAAAATATTAAATATACATTCTTCTGTCCACTTAGAATCATGAGGTACTATTTTATCATCAAAATCATTTAAATTAATAGATATACATTTATTAATAGCTTTTGGTTTTACACTTTCTATAGCCTTAATAATTGTTGATTTTATGTTTTTATTTTCTTTTTTATATTTATCATACTTGTTTCTAATCTTGATATGTTTACTAAAGACTCAATGAGACTTTGCAATTTATTTATAGACATACCACTTGTTTTCAAAAACTCAGTTCTGTCTTCCTCATCTAAATCTTCTTCTAATAACAATGAATTATATAATTTCAAAGACGCTAATGGAGTTTTAAGTTGATGCGATATATCAGTTACTAGCTCTTTTATATTTTCTTTTTCTTTATCTAAATCTTTAATTTTAATATTTATACTTTTTGATAATTTATTTAAATCTGAATGAATTATATTGAATATACCTTCTTCTTTAAAATCATCTTTTATATTGTATTTCCCATGAATTATACACTCTACATTTTTACTTACTTTATCTAATTTATTAAATACATATTTCATCAAATTGCACATTATTAACATTATTAATATTATGATTCCTACAAAAACAATTAAATTATTTACCAGGAAATACTTTATATGTTGTTGAAAATTTATATTTTCTATCATTTTATAATTTTTATCATATCCATATTTTTCAATACCTTCTCGCCTAAATCACTGTAGTCTTTATCATTAATATATATACTATTTACTATATCTGCCTCAAGCTCTGGGTGTTCACTTACTATAGACCCCACAATTTTTTTATTTATATTTAATTGTTCTAAATATATGTTTTTTAAATTGTTATATTGATTAATGCTAAATATAAATAAAATCGTTATTAACCCTATCCCCATATATATGGATATACGCTTCACAATCGGCTCTCTTCTTAATAAATCTATCATTTTTTAATACACCTCTTTTCAAAAGTGTATCCAATTCCTCTAATATTTTTTATAAATTTAGGCGTAGATGGGTTATCTTCGACCTTTTGTCTAAGTCTTCTTATATTCACAGCTACAGTATTTTCATCCACATAATTTCCATCAATATCCCACAATGCTTCCATCAATTGTTCCTTAGTTATAGTTTGACATGAGTTTTCCATTAAATACTTAAGTAATTTACTTTCATTTTTACTAAGAATTATTTCATTTTCTTCTTTTGTAAGCTTACTATCTACATAGTTAAAAGTTATACCATCACAACTTATACATGTTTCATTGCTAGAGTTTCCAATTCTCTTCATAATTGCATTTACTTTAGATATTAAAATAATTAAACTAAATGGTTTTGTAATGTAATCATCCGCTCCAACATCATACCCAGTAACTATATCAACTTCTTGATCTAATGCAGTTAACATTATTATATGAACATCACTTATAGTTCTTATATATTCACAAAACTCAAAGCCATCTCCATCAGGAAGTCCAATATCAGATATAATCAAATCAATTTTTTCATTTAAAAATATATCTTTAGCTTCTTTTATACTAAATGTTGTAAATACTTTATATCCTTCTCTTTTTAATTTAAAACTAATCCCCCTATTTAAAGATCTATCATCTTCTAATAATAAAATATCTCCCATAAAACGCTCCTTTATATTATCCTTTTACATATATTTTACTATGAAGGTCTTCTAAAACAAATAGAAAGTGGTATGAAATTAATTTTTATTTAACCTCATACCACTTTCTATTTGTTCAGTTGCTATATATTTTTAATTAATATGATTATCACAGTATACATTAATTCCATCACTTAAAAATTGAGCTAATCCTGATTTATACTTATCTATATTTTTTGTAAATCTTTCATCTGCCACATACATTATTCCTAGACCTCTAAAAATATCTATTGTACAATCATAAAAATTTTCACTTATATGATTTCTCCATTTTTCAATCACAATTTGCACTTCTTCATCTGTAGGAGATTTATCCATCAATTGTGCCAATTCTTCATAAATTTTATTAGCTTCATCGCTTATTTTCTTCCAATCGTTTTCGCCATATGAACTAGTTTTTTGTTTACATTCACTATAAGCATCACTATCCCCATACTTTCTCTTTGTTTCATCTTTATATTTTTCCTCGTGCTGTTTAATTTTTTCATAATCAAATACCTTAAAATCTTTTTTACTCATACTCTTATTTCCTCCTAAATCATTTATTTGTTCATCAATAGATTGAATTATATTATTTAACCTATTTCTTTTTTCTAATATCAATTCTTTTTGAAATGATAAAACTTCTTTCTTATTTAAATTTTTATCATCTAAAATTTTTTTAATTTCATTCAATGGAAAATCCAATTCTTTAAGTGTTAAAATTTGATATAATCTTTTTATATCTTGATCGCTATATAGCCTATAATTCTTTTCAGTTTTCTTACTAGGAATTAAAACTCCAATTTTATCGTAATGGTGAAGCATCCTAATACTTACTCCACTTAGTTTCGAAACTTCATTTACTTTATACATATTTGCCTCCTTAAAAATATATTAAGGTATTACATAGTGTTAGAGTCAATAATAATTTCAACCTATTTTTTACTTTCCCCAAAACATTAGTATTATTATACTCCATAAGTTATCCTCAAATATTAGTTAAGTATAATTTCCTTAAGCGTAAAAAATAGGATGTCTAAAAAGACATCCTAACTTGATTTTTATGCAGCTTTTTCTTGCTTTAAGTTCTCTTCATCAAACTCTAATACATCTAACTTTTTAGCTACTAGCTTAGTGGTACTAGCTTGAACTATTAAAGTTATTAGTATTGTCATAAATACTATCGAAGATATTATCTCGTATCCTGGAACTTTCATCGATACAACTATACCAGATAATGCAGCTGGTATAACTCCAGTTTCTCTAACCCACATCATAAATAATTTATCGTTTATTTTCCATTTAGCTTTAATATCAAATACTGTACAAATTAATACTACTAGTGGTCTTGCAATAAACATTAAAACTAATACTACTATCAAAGAAGGTAACCAATATTGAGCTAGTGCTCCTAAATCAACATGTGTACCTAATACAACAAATATTGACATACGGCATAAAGATGCTACACTTTCTCTAAAGTGATGTTCAGATTGGAAAGATTCTTCAGGAACCCATAATCCAAATAATTTTTTATTTCCGGCTATAAGTCCAACTATAAATACCGCCATATATCCACTTCCATGTAAATATGTTGCTATTTCATAAGCTAATATAACTTTAAGTATAGATATTATAGGTGCGTATGAATGGAATATTCCCCATTTATTATCACATATAAGAACTGAGAATACATATCCAATAATAATTCCCACTATAACTCCTACAACAACTGCTACTAAGAGCTCTTTTACACTTTCTCCTGCTGAAAAACTTCCTGATGTAACTATCGCAAGAAGTGTGCTTACAATTATAGCTCCTACTGCATCGTTAAATGCCGACTCACTTACTACTGTTTGCTTTATTTTATCTTTTATAGTAACTTGCTTAAATACTGGTATAAGTGCTGCAGGGTCTGTTGATGCTATTATTCCTCCTACAAGTAAAGATGTCATTATTGGAAGTCCAAAAATTTTATTAGTAGCAAATCCTACCACTATAGTTGATATTACAACTCCTAATGTTGCTAACAGTCCTACACTAACCTTTACTTTATTTAAAACTTTTAAATTAACTTCTCTACCACCTTCATAAAGGATAAATGCTGATCCAAAAGTTAATATAAGATTGTTTTCTATAGGAAATGAATCTACACTTATTAAGTTTAAAACTGCTGGCCCTATTATGATTCCTGCTATTAAATATAGTATTACATCTGGTAATTTAAGCTTTTCACTTAATTTACCTAATATGACTCCTATTACAACTATTGCTGAAAATATTATTAATAAATTATTGGTAGCAATAGCTTCTACTGTATTTTCCATATATATAACCTCCATCTATAATATAAATTAATTTATCTTATCAATTCCAAGTATTATTTTACTATTGCTTTTATCATAAGTAAAATTAATATTATAAGTGGTTATTATTCATATTTTTAATGATTGTTTAAAACTTTCTATTGAATATATTTTCCTTAAACGCAAAAAACTGATAGTAATCCTTTAATAAGTATTACTATCAGTTTTATATTTTAATTATTTAGATACATTACCTGCTACATTAAGTATATCCCATGTTCTTGCAAATGGTGGTGCATAACATAAATCTAGCATACCTAATTGGCTAGTTGTTAATTTTCCAAATATAGATGCAGCTATTACATTACATCTTTGAACAGCATCTTTATATCCTGCAACTTGTCCTCCTAATATAACTTTTGTATCAGCATCATATACAAGCTTTACATACATTTTATTTCTTCCTGGATAATAATTAGTTTGGTTAAAGTCTGATATAAACTTAGATTTAACCTTTATTCCTAACTTTTCTGCTTGTACTTCTGTTAATCCTGTACATGCAGCTTCCATATCCATAATTTTTATACAACTAGACCCTAAAGACCCTTGGAAACTATTATTAGCGCCAGCTAAATTTTCTCCAACTATTCTTCCTAATTTATTAGCACCTGTTGCAAGTGGAACATATGAATCTTTACCTGTTACTATATTTTTTATAGTTGCACAGTCACCCGCTGCATATATGTCTTCTACTGAAGTTTTTCCAAACTCATCAACAATAATTGCTCCATTTGGTAGCATGCTAACTTTACTATCTTTTAAAAAGGCTGTGTTCGGTCTTACTCCAGTTGCTATTATAACTAAATCTGCATCATATTCACCTTTATTTGTTATAACCTTTTTAACTTTTTCTTCTCCAACTAACTCACTAACTATTTCCTGTAATCTTAAATCAACATTATGATTTTTAATTTCTTCTTCTAATATATCAGTAAGTTCTTTGTCAAATACTTGAGGTAAAATTCTATCTTCTAGCTGGAATACCGTTACTTCTTTCCCTAATTTTTTAGCTGCTTCAACTGCTTCAAGACCTATAAATCCTGCACCAATTATAGCAACTTTTTTATTTCATCTCTATTCATTAGTTCTTTAACTTTTATACCATCATCTAAACTCTTTAATGTTGACACATTTTCAAGTTTAACATTTTTTATAGGAGGTATTATGCTACTAGCCCCTGTTGCTATCATTAATTTATCATATGAATCTTCAAATATTTCTCCATTTTTTACATCTTGAACTTTTAATTTTTTGAATCAGTATCAATTGAAGTTACTTCATGGAATATTTTTAAGTCTATTCCACTTTCAACAAACTTTTCAGGCGCTCTTGCTATCATATTTTGAGGATCATCGAAGAAGCCACCAACAAAATATGGAAGTCCACATGCTCCAAATGATACAACATCTGTTTTTTCATATACAACTACTTCATAATCAGGTTTCATTCTTTTTAATTTTGCAGCAGCACTCATTCCAGCTGCTACTCCACCAATAATTACAACTCTCATCTCTTTTCTCCTTAAAAAATAATGTATTTTAAATAAATTTCTTAATTTCTTGTGTCTAGTTTTAAATTATAATATAGCAGTTACCCATTATTTATGATATATTAACACATTTCAATCATTTTTTCTACTTTTTGAATTTTAAAATTTCACAAAAAAGATACCCAGTTAAATTGGGTATCTCATAAATTATCTTCTAGATTTTTTAGTTGGTCTTCCTTTTTTAGACACTGTATTATCAACTTTTTTAGCTTTCGCTTGCTCGTGTCCTGGGAATATTATCTTTGGATCTTCTTCATTTCTTTTATATATAGTAAACTTAAATCCTATAGCTTGAACAAATTCTGCTCTTATAGCTTCGCATATAGCATTTGCAGTTTCTTTAGCATCTAATCCAGCATTTTCTAATATAGAAACTTTAACTATTTCTCTAGCTTTTAACATATCTTCTAATTGATCTAAAAAGCTTTCTGTAACTCCTTCTTTACCTATTTGAGTTATAGGTTTTAAAGTGTTAGCAACAGATCTTAAGTATGCTCTTTGCTTACCTTTTAACATGTGTCCACCTCTTTACGTCTTTAATTAGTTTTAATTATAGAATTCGAATTCTATATCGTATATCTTAACAGTATCTCCATCTTCTATGCCCATTTCTCTTAGTTTATCAAATACACCTTGAGATTCCATAGATTTTTGGAAGAACTGAACAGATTCCATATCTTCAAAGTTAACAGAGTACATTATTCTTCTTAAAGCTTTACCTGTAACAACATATACTCCATCTTCTATTTCAACTTCTAGTCCATCTTCAGTTTCTTCAACTAATTCTGGTCTATACATTTCTTCTTCAGTTACTAACTCAACGTCTTCAACTTCGTTTAATAATTGAGCAACATAAGCTATAACATCATCAATTCCTTGTCTTGTTGCTGCAGACATTTTGAATACTTTGTATCCTCTTGACTCTAATTCATTCTTAAAGTTTTCAAAGTTACTTTCATCTTCCATTATGTCTATTTTGTTAGCAACAACAACTTGAGGTCTAGTAGATAACTTTTCATTATATAACTTTAACTCATCATTTATTTTATCAAAATCTTCTAAAGCATCTCTGCCTTCTATTCCTGATATATCGACTATATGGATTAATACCTTAGTTCTTTCAACGTGTCTTAAGAAATCATGACCTAATCCTATACCTTCTGCAGCACCTTCTATAAGTCCTGGTATATCAGCAAGTACAAAACTTTCGCCAAACTTAGTTTGTACAACTCCTAAATTTGGTGTTAAAGTTGTGAAATGATAGTTAGCTATTTTTGGTTTAGCTTTAGTTACTACTGATAAGAATGTTGATTTACCTACATTTGGGAAGCCTAATAAACCAACATCAGCTATCATTTTTAACTCTAATATTATCCACTTTTCTTCTCCATCAGTTCCTGATTTAGCAAAAGCAGGAGCCTGTCTTATTGCATTGGCGAAGTGTTGATTTCCTCTTCCACCTCTTCCACCTTTTGCAACTACTGCTTCATCGCCTTCTTCTTTTAAGTCAGCTATTATAAGACCTGTTGCTTCGTCTCTTATTATTGTTCCTGGAGGAACTAATAAAACTAAATCTTCACCGTTTTTACCAGCTTGTCTTTTTTTAGTTCCATCTCCACCAGCTTGTGCAGAATACTTAGTTTGATATTTAAAATCCATTAATGTTCTTAATCCTGAATCAACTTTAAATATTATACTAGCTCCACGACCTCCGTCTCCTCCGTCTGGTCCTCCTGCTGGAACGTATTTTTCTTTTCTAAAAGATACTGATCCGTTACCACCGTTTCCAGCTTTTACAAATATCCTAGCCTTATCTATAAACATATTAATTCACCTTCTTTTTTAAAGCTTTTTTATTTATATTTGCCACAATCTATAATATAAATTCTCTCCGAGCTATTTTAATCATTATATTTTAAAAATTCGCTTCGCTCATGTCGCCAACGACTTTGTCCGTTGCTCAAAAGTCTTTTTACTTTTTATAAATCAATTTAAATTAGCTCTATAATTTATAAAAAACTTTAATTTAATATAGTTTCTTAGTAAGTAAAAAAGGAGTGTATGAACACTCCTTTTTTTAGCGTATTACTCAGCAACTGGGTATACACTTACTTTTTTTCTTTTCTTGTCTTTTCTTTCGAATTTAACAGCACCGTCAACTAATGCGAATAAAGTGTCATCTCCACCTTTACCTACGTTAGTTCCTGGATGTATCTTAGTTCCTCTTTGTCTAACTATTATACTTCCAGCAGTTACAACTTGTCCATCGAATCTCTTAACACCTAATCTTTTAGAAACAGAATCTCTACCGTTCTTAGAAGATCCTACCCCTTTCTTAGATGCAAGTAATTGTAAGTTCATTTTTAACATTCTGGAGTCACCTCCTACTTTTTTAGAATTTTTATATTTTTGGGTATTCCCTTTTAATTTCACTAATAGCTAATTGAAAATGTTGCAGTAACAATTGAGCTTTGTCTAGATATTCATCTTTAACAATGCATTCAATGTGACCTTCTTGGCCTACAACTTTATCAAATTCAATTTTTTGCAATGTACTTAAAGAATTTATAACTGATAATGCGTTGGATGTGACCGCAGCACATACAATATCAGAACCAAGTTCTGCATAGTCAGCATGTCCATTAAGACAAAAACCTTTAAGCATGAAATCGTCGTTTTGATAATATTTAACTTTTATCATGGCAATTACAATTAAGCGTTTATTTTTCAACTACTAACTTAGTGTAAGCTTGACGATGTCCGTTCTTTCTTCTGTAGTCTTTTTTAGCTTTATATTTGAAAACTATAACTTTCTTAGCTTTACCTTGCTCTACAACTTTAGCAGTTACAGATGCACCATCAACAGTTGGAGCTCCAACTACTAAGTTTCCATCTTTAGAACAAGCTAATACTTCGTTTAAAGTAACTACATCACCTTCGTTAGCGTTTAACTTCTCTACGAAGATTACATCACCTTCAGCAACTTTGTATTGCTTTCCTCCAGTTTTAACTATAGCGTACATAAATACACCTCCTCGGTCTCAAACTCGCCAATACAAGGTACTCATAAGAGATTTACAAACCTTTATTGAGCGGCACTACATTTATAAATAATACTATAATTTATATAAACTGTCAACTAACTATTAAAAATAATATTCATATTTTCATGTTGAATTTCAGCTTTTTTATCTATATCTATTTTTACATTGTATTTCTTGCTTATGCTATCAATTTTATATTTATAATTTTGGTTTATTTTATCTGAAACATAAGGATTTAACTCTATTTTAACTTGTCTATACGAAGTATGCTCTTTTGTTCGCATTACTTCCTTTTCTATTTCGTCTAAAATTCTATTAATTGACTTTATACTTTCTCCAGTTTTACATACAAAACATTCACTAAGATAGTAATTATCTATAGAATCTTTTTCTCTTCTCCTAGCAATTTCAACTAACCCAAGTTTTGTCATCCCCATAACATTTGTTTTTCTTCTATCTTTATCTGTTTCATTGCTTAAAACTTCTAATAGATTTTTTTTATATTCATTTTTTTGCATATCTATAAAATCTACAACTATTATACCTGCTATGTCCCTAATCCTTAAAAGTCTAGAAATTTCTATAGCTGCCTCTAAATTAGTTTTATATATTGTTTCTTCTAAATTAGAGTTTCCAGTAAATTTTCCTGTATTGACATCTATTACTGTTAGAGCTTCAGTCTTATCTATTATTAAGTATCCACCACTCTTTAACCATACTTTTCTATTTAAGTATTTATCTATCTGTGATTGAACTGAATGTAGGTCAAATACATCCTTATTGTTTTCTAATAATAATTTATCTTTATAATTTTTATCTATACGACCTAATATATTTTTTAGTTCTTCGTACTTCTCATTATTATTTACAATAATTTTTAAAACATTATCATTAACATTGTCTTTTATATATTTAGATGCAAAATCAAGGTCCTTGTATAAAAGTTTAGGTCCTATGCCTAACTTATATTCTTTTAAAACACTGTTGTATTTTTCTTTTAAATCAAATATATCTTGTTCAATTTCTTCTTTTGAACATCCAACCGCTTCAGTTCTTATAATCCCTGTAAACTCTTCATCAACGCCTTGAACTATCTTTTTTAATCTAAATCTTTCTTTTTCTAATTTTATTTTATTTGATATAGTAAGCCTATCATTTGAGGGTATATAAACTAAGTATCTTCCTGCAAAACTTATTTCAGTATTAAGTTTTGCACCTTTTGTCCCTATAGCTTCTTTATTTACTTGAACCAAAATATCTTGTCCACATTTGACCTCTTCATTTTTCTTCATGCTTAAATATGCAAGCTTGTCACTTCCAATATCAACAAAATAAGCTTCTATACCTTTTAATGCCTTTTTTACAACACCTCTATAAATATTAGAAACATTCTTACTTGAACCACTCTCTATAAAAAGTTCACTTAACTTTCCATCTTCTAACACAGCTACCTTTTGAGAATTAACCAATGACTCTATAACAATATTTTTCAAAAGCTCACTTCCTATCCTCTTTCTTATTTTTTTAATGTCTATCTATTTACTTATATCATTAGGTACAAAACTTGGGTATAGTGTGTATGTTGACGTAACACTTACGTGCTAAACACGTCGTGTGAAAGAAACATACATACTATACCCAAGCCATAGGTACCCTTGATTTTAGAAAAGAGGTGGACATCCGTCCACCTCTTTCCTACATTGGAGTTACTAACTCTCCATCTTTAACTATATATAATTCTCTTCTTAATATATCTACATCTAATGGATCCATATCTAGTTCAAATACTTCTAACATTTTAGGTATAAATATATTAGTATTTAAATTCGCCTTAGATCCTGTAGCCATAGTTGATTCTAAAGTTATAACTCTATCTTCAACATCTATAACATCAAAATTCTTTATCATAGGTCTGATGTTAACTTCTACAGTTTTCCTTTTTTATTTTTCTTACTTATTATAATTTCTTCTTTATTCATTAATTCTGCTACTTTAGTTTTTATAAACTCTTTAGATAGTTCTTTATCTACTTCTATCGTAAACATATATTCACCATATTCTATAGTAGATGCTAATGATGGAACTTCTTTAGTTATTTCCTTTGTATTTATAAATTTTATACCATCTGGCATAGCAGTATTTATTTTTTCCATAAATTCATCAGCACTTAAATCATCTTCTATTTCAACGTCTAAGTACTCCCCTTGACTTTCTGTACCAAGTGCTAGTGCATGTCCATAACTCATCTTAGGGTGTGGGTTAAATCCTTGAGAATATGATAATTGTATTTCAGCTCTTCTAAAAGCTCTTTGTAATAATCTTTGTAAATCAAGGTGCGATATATATATCATGTCATTTTCTTTTTTAAATTTACATCTTATTATTTTACTCATAATTAGCACATCCCCTTTCCTATAGTATGAGTGTTTATTCCACATCCATTACATTTATGTCTACAATCAACTGTTACTTTTTCTTGCTTTGATTGCTCATTTTCTCTAATTAAGAACTTTTTATTAACTCCAACATCTAAATGATCCCAAGGGAATACTTCTTCATAATCTCTTTCTCTATTTGCATAGAAAGCTATTTCAAGATTATTATTTTTCATTGCTTCTTCCCATATTTCTAGCTTAAAGTGTTCAGCCCATCCATCAAACTTAGCACCAGCTTTATATGCATCGTATATAACCTTACCTAGTTTTCTATCTCCTCTAGCAATAACCGCTTCCATTAAACTAGTTTTTGAATCATGATAGTTATATTTAATATTTCCATTCTTTAATTTTTTAACTAAATGTCTTTGCTTTTCTCTAACTTGCTCTGTAGTATCTTGTCCATGCCATTGGAATGGTGTAAAAGGCTTAGGAACAAATGTTGAAGTACTAACAGTTACTCCAAATGCTCTTCTTAATTTACCACCATTAACGTCTCTGTATATATCTATAACTTTATAAGCAAGATTTGCTATTCCATCTAAATCATCATATGTTTCAGTTGGAAGTCCTATCATAAAGTATAATTTTACACTATTCCATCCCATTTCAAATGCTTTTCTTGTAGCATTTTCTAGGTCTTCTTCTGTTACACCTTTATTTATAACGTCCCTCATTCTTTGAGTTCCAGCTTCTGGAGCAAAAGTAAGTCCTGATTTTCTTACTTGTTGTATCTTCTCAGCTATTTCCATAGAGAAATTATCTAATCTAAGAGAAGGTAAAGATATTCCTATATTTTTAGACGCATATTCTTCTACTAAGTAATCTGTAAGCTCCGACAAATTGCTGTAATCACTTGTACTTAATGAAGATAATGATATTTCATCATATCCAGTATTCTTAACTAATTTTTCTAATATTTCTTTTAATCTGTCTAAGCTCTTTTCTCTTATAGGTCTGTATATCATACCAGCCTGACAAAATCTACATCCTCTTGTACATCCTCTAAATAATTCTAAAACTATTCTATCATGCACAGTATCTATAAATGGTACTATAAGTTTTTCTGGATACTCTACTAAATCCATATCTTTAATTATTCTTTTGTGAGGGTTTTGTGGTACTCCCTCTCTATTAGCTTTAACTTCTTTTATAGTATTGTCTTCATTGTAAGATACATCATAGAACTTAGGTATATATACACCCTCTATGTTAGCTATATCTAATAAGAACTCATCTCTAGTAGTCTTATTTTTCTTCCATTCTTTATATCTATTAACTATTTCTAAGTTAACTTCTTCCCCTTCTCCTAAAACAACTATATCAACAAAGTCTGCCATAGGTTCTGGATTATAAGCACAAGGTCCTCCAACTAATATAAATGGATCATCTAGCTTTCTATCTTTAGCAAGTATTTCAACTTTTGCTAAATCCATCATATTTAAAATATTAGTATATGATAATTCATATTGAAGTGTAAAAGCTAAAAAGTCAAAATTAGTTATAGCTTCTCTTGACTCTAGTGCAAATAAAGGAATATTATTTTCGCGCATTTTTTCTTCCATATCTACACTTGGAGCATATACTCTTTCACAAAATACATCTTCATCTCTATTTATAACGTCATATAATATATGACTACCTAAATGGCTCATTCCTACTTCATAAAGATCAGGGAAACAATGAGCATATCTTATAAGATTTTCATTTGTTGTATCTTTATGTATCGAATTTACTTCATTTCCTAAATATCTAGCAGGTTTTTCAACCTTTTTAAGAATCCTCTTCAAGTCTGCTTTTTTATTCATAAAAATCCTCCGTAAGTTTATTTCAGTATATAAACATAAATATTATTATACACGATATACTAAGATGTATCAAAATATAATTACTTATATATTTGCAATTTGTAGTTTATTATATACAAAACTTTACTATTTTTTGTTAATATAGTATTGAGTGCAAAAGTTTTAAGAATTTTTCAAGTTTTTTGTATACAATATGTTTTAAAGTTTTATTAATGGGTATATTTTAAATATAATTACGTATTTTATTAATCACGGTTTAGGAGGATTTTTTTATGAAGGAAGCTTTTGAAATTAAAAAAGATATTTATTGGACTGGTGTTATAGATAAAGACTTAAAAATCTTTGACATCATAATGGAAACTGAATTTGGTACAACTTATAATGCTTATTTTATAGACGATGAAAAGAAAGTATTATTTGATACTGTAAAACCAAACTTTAAAGGTGAATTTATCGAAAAATTATCATCTTTAACAAAAATAGAAGAATTAGATTATGTTGTTATACATCATACTGAGCCAGATCATGCTGGTAGTTTAAAGTATATACTTGATATAAATCCAGATGTAGAAGTTATATGTACAAATGCAGCTAAAATGTACTTAGCTGAACAAGTTAACAGACCATTTAAGTGTCATGTTATAAAAGATGGGGAAACTTTAAACATAGGTAAAAGAACTTTAAAATTCATATCTGCACCATTCTTACACTGGGCGGACACAATGTTTACTTATATAGAAGAAGATAAAACATTACTTACTTGTGATGCTTTCGGATGTCACTTTGCAAGCGTAGATCCAGATGTAATAGACAGTGAAGATTACTTAAAATCAGCTAAACACTACTTTGATTGTATAGTTAAGCCATTCTCTAAGCATGTTTTAAAAGCTGTAAACAAGGTTGTTGAATTAGGATTAGATTTTGATACTATATTAACTTCTCACGGTCCTATATTAAGCAAAGACCCTATGGCTCAAGTTAAAAGATATGTAGAGTGGTCTACTGAAACTGTTAATACAACTAACCAAGACCAAGTAGCTGTATTATACTTATCAGCTTATACTAATACAAAATTAATGGCTGAAAAAATATACGAAGGTATAAAATCAACAGGTGAAGATGCTACTTTATATGATATAGAAAATATGGATTTAGCAGAACTTCATGATGTTATGGTAATGTCTAAAGGTATATTATTTGGTTCTCCAACAATAAACAGAACTATGGTTAAACCTATGTGGGATGCTTTCTCTCTAATAGATCCTATGGCTAATCAAGGTAAATTTGCTGGAGTATTCGGATCTTATGGATGGAGTGGTGAAGGTATAACTATGGCTGAGCTACTTGTTAAAAATATGGGATTCAAGATGCCTGTTGAAACACTTAAGAAGAAATTCTTCCCAAGTGATGAGACTTTACAAGAATGTTTTGATTTCGGTGTTAAGTTCGCTGAATCAATTAAATAAATATATAAATAAAAAGCTAGCTCAATTGAGCTAGCTTTTTTATTTATATATTTACATACGTTGAGTATTTGTCTTTCTAACTTCTCTCCAAGAAAGTTCTCCTCTATCTAATGCTTTAATAAAAATCTCAGCTGAAGCAAGATTAGTAGCAATAGGTACATGGTACACATCACAAAGTCTAATTAAAGCTTGTATATCTGGTTCATGAGCTTGAGCTGTCATTGGATCTCTTAAAAATATTACTAAATCAATATCTTGAGAAACTATTAATGACCCTATTTGTTGATCTCCTCCAAGAGGTCCTGAAGCTAATCTTTTTATCTTTAACTTAGTTTCATCTTCTATTCTTTTTCCTGTAGTCCCTGTAGCATATAATCCATAATTGCATAAAATAGATTCATATCCTATACAAAATCCAACCATAGTGTTTTTCATTTCATCATGTGCTATTAATGCTATATTCATACGTCACCCCTAATATATTAGAAATTTATTTTCTTTCTTCTCATACCTACATTTAGTACAAGACCTAAGTT
The DNA here is from genome assembly GCF_025671395.1 of Paraclostridium sp. AKS73. Lineage (NCBI taxonomy): Bacteria > Bacillati > Bacillota > Clostridia > Peptostreptococcales > Peptostreptococcaceae > Paraclostridium > Paraclostridium sp. AKS73. Next base: position 194,224 of record NZ_JAIXHU010000002.1, read on the forward strand.
AGCTAAAGATGTCATAAGAGAACTTCCTCCATAACTAACAAATGGTAATGTTACTCCTGTAACAGGTATTACAGCAACAGTCATTCCAATATTCTGTATAACCTGATAAGCAAACATGCTCGCTACCCCAATAACTATTAAGGTTCCATAAAAATCTTTGGCTTCTTTTGCAATAACGATCATCCTTATTAAAAATAATCCATACAGTAAAATTATTACAAACATTCCAATAAGCCCTAACTCTTCGCCTATAACCGCAAATATAAAGTCACTATCTTGAACTGGTAAGAAGTCATTTTGATTTTGAGTTCCTTCATATAACCCTTTACCCGTAGGTCCACCTGAGCCTATAGCTATCATTGACTGCATAACTTGATAGTTACCAGGTAAAGTAACATCCTCTGGGTGTAAGAAAGCATCTATTCTTATTCTTTGATGGGGAGCCATTACCATATACATAAGAGGCATAACTACAACTATTGCTATAAGACCTCTTTTAATTATTTTATCATTAAGTCCAGCAGTAAACAACATTCCTCCTATTATACAACAAAATACTATAGCCGTTCCTAAGTCTGGCTGTACAAGTAAAAGTAATATTATAGGTGCAGCATATAATGCAAGAGACACTATATCTTTTATTGTCTTTAATTTACCTTTCTTTTCTTCAACAATTTTTGCATAACTTAGTATAAAAGTTAATTTAACTAATTCTGACGTTTGAAAGTCTAAAGGTCCTAAATGTAACCACGATCTAGCCCCTGCATTAGCCTTTCCTATTCCTGGTATCCATACTAATACTAATAGTATTATACTAATTATATATAATGCTTTGTAATACTTCCCTAGAAAATTATAGTCAAATAGCAGTATTACAAATATAAGCCCCATACCAAGCAAGAATGCTAATCCTTGTTTGGTTATCTGAGCATAATTCCCTGTAGTAGTTGCATGAGTTGCACTACTTAATATAACAAGCCCGAATCCAAATATACAAACAACTAGCGCAATTAGCCTCCAATCAAGCTCTTTAATTAATTTAAACATTGATCTAAAATCAAACATGTTATCACCATCTTTCTTATTTGTGACAATACCTACGTAGTATCATTTGTGTTAATGCAAAAAGGGGTTTGCTAATACGCTCCCCCCATTTTTCTATCTACTTCTTTCTTTTATATTCTTTAATGGTATGTTAGCAACTAATGCTGATATAGGACCATCTTCTTCATCACTTCTAGATTTAGCCATTTTTATTTCTAATCCGTCTTCTTCTATCTCAGCATAATTTGCAATAACTTTAAGTATATCTGACTTAATAAGGTCTAGAAGCTGTGGAGAACAGTCTATTCTATCATGCACTAAAACTAGTTTAAGCCTTTCTTTTGCTACATTCTTACTAGTTTAGATTCGTTAGAAAACATCTTAAATAAATCTAACATGAATTTATCCCCCTTCACTACTTAGCCATTCCAAACATCTTCTTAATTTTAGTTAGTATATTAGTTTCTTCTTCTACTTGCATAAGAGGTATATCTTCTCCCAAAATTCTCTTTGCAATATTTTTATAGGCTTGTCCTGCATTAGATCTTGAGTCTAATATTGCAGGTTCCCCTTTATTAGTAGAAACTATTATAGTTTCATCATCAGGAACTAATCCAACTAAGTCTATAGCAAGAATTTCAACTATATCTTGTTTATCCATCATATCTCCACGCTTAACCATTTCATTTCTAATTCTATTTATAACTAAGCGTATGTCTTTTACTTCGTTAGCTTCTAAAAGGCCTATTATTCTATCTGCATCTCTCACTGCAGATATTTCAGGGTTAGTTACAACTATAGCTCTGTCTGCTCCAGCTATAGCATTTTTAAATCCTTGTTCTATTCCTGCTGGGCAATCTATAATTATAAAATCAAATGACTCTCTTAACTTATCACATAAATCTTTCATTTGTTCTATAGATAGAGCATTTTTATCTCTAGTTTGAGCTGCAGGAAGCAAATATAAATTATCAAATCTCTTATCTTTTATAAGAGCTTGCTTTAATCTACAAGTTCCCTCAACAACATCAACAATATCATACACTATTCTATTTTCAAGACCCATTACAACATCTAAATTTCTAAGGCCTATATCAGCATCAACTACAACCGTCTTTTTATTTTCTAAACTTAAAGCAGTTCCTAAGTTTGCAGTTGTTGTAGTTTTTCCAACTCCACCTTTTCCTGATGTTATAACTATAACTTCACTCATAATACTACCCCCTCCTACATTAACTATCTATTTATTTTTTTGGGTAAATAATTTTCTATAACTATTGTTTCATTGTTTGTAAATGCTATTTCAGGATTTATATCATCGCTTGGCGAATATTCCTCTTCAGGCGCTTCAGCTATATAATTTGCAATCTTTAAAACCATAGGATTTAAATTGTTAGCTACTATATAAGCATTTTTATTACCCTTTGACCCTGCATGTATAAATCCTTCAACTTTACCCATTACAACTACATTTCCATATGCAATGACTTTAGCTCCTGGGCTTATGTTGCCCATTACAACAGCGCTTCCTGTAGCCATAACTTGGCAACCTGGTTTCATATCACCCATTACAACTACATCTCCTTCAAATTCTACATTTTCTCCAGAACGCATATTGTTTACATATTTAGTATCATGATAAGCATATGGTATCTTAATTTCCTCTTCTATAAACTCAATATCAAATCTTGAAGTTATATCTTCTTTTAATCGAAGTAATTCAACATCACTTAAATGATTATAATTTATAGAATAAATTTTAGCTCCATTGAAAAACCTATAGATGTTTCTATTTTATCTATTATGCATTGTCTAATTTCTTCAAACGATGCCTTTCTTTTTACATTAATAACTATGCCTCTTTTATTTCCTTTAAATTCCACTAATTCCTCATTTGTTGCTTTAAAAGACATTTTATACCTCCAAAGCTATATCTCACTTTATATATTCTCCAATTTTTTTTCAAATCCTTCTATTTTTTTAACTGAGATGCAAAATTCATCGCATTGCCATCTTGTTCTTTTGCAGCTTCTGCTTCTTTATTTGCTTTTTCTTCTTTATTTTTCTTTTCATCTATTAATCCAAAATACTGTCCCATAACTTCTCTCATAGGAGGTAGCGCAAGACTACTTGAATTACCCTTAGGTAAAACAGTTACAACAGCTATCTCTGGATCATTAGCTGGAGCAAAACCTACTGACCAAGCAAACGATGGATAATCTTGCTTATATGCATCTATTTGTTCATCTGTTAATTTAGGATTTAATTCTTTTATTGCTTTTCTTAAATATCTAGCTTTTGTAGCTTCACTATTGTCTGGAACAAACTCAGCCTCTGTCTTTGTATCAGTCTTTTCTTCTTTTTCCAAATAAAGACTTGCTTTCTTTTTCTTCTTTTTGCTTTTCAGCTTTTTGTTCTTTTTCAAACTCTGCTTTAGCTTTTTCATTATATTCTTTTAAAAGTTTATTAGCTTCTTTAACAGCATCATCTTTAGATACTCCGTATGAACCCATATGACTAATTAAATAATCATATTCATTTTCTGTAGGTATCTTACCACTTCTTTCGGCTGTACCAGTTTTTACAGCTGTTTCAATAGGGAAATTAGCAAATACACTTTTTCCTCCACCTATTTTAGCAACTTGTTTCATACCTTGAGTTAAATCCTTTAAGTTATTAGGATCCTTAAATGGTATTTTTTCAACCTTATTTGTATCTATCTTAACATCTTTAAAATCACTAGATATAGTTTTATCAACTACAGAAGCCTCTACTAAATTACCTCCATTAGCTATTGCTGCAACGTATCTAGCTATTTGTGCTGGAGTATATGCATTTTCACCTTGACCTATAGCTAAGTTGAATGTATCTGCATCTGACCAATTTCCAAAGTTAAAGTAATTATATTTAGCAAAATCTGCAATTTCTGTAGCTTTATCTTCTTTAACATGAAGTTTTTCAAGTCTCTCCATAGTTTCATTTCTTGAAGGATTGTCTTTAGTCCAACTTGCAATTTCATCAATTCTTTTATTGTATTCATCTGGGTTTTTAGCTTTTGTTATATCTGTAAAAGCATCCCTCATTTTCTTATCTAATTCTATTCTTAGAGAGTTTTCTGTATTTTTAAGCTTATCTTCTTTATTTGGAACTTGTCCTTTACTTTCTCCTACTTCAGATTGAAGACCAGTATTATCATTTAATCCAAATAATTTTGCATATTCTAGTATTTTCTCAGGACCTGTGTCTATCCCAAGTTTTTCTTTTGACTGCCAGTTATATCCAGTTCCAACAGTATAGAAATAAATATTACAAGATTCTTGTATAGCTTTATATAAATTTGTATATCCGTGGTTTCCTCTACCATGATGCCATACATAATCGGCAAACGGTCTATTACCAAGATAAATTACTCCTGGGTCATTTATAGCATAATTTGGGCTTAAACCACCTTCTAATGCTGCCATACCTGTTACCATCTTAAATGTAGATCCCGGTTGGAATGCTCCATTTGTAACCAGGTTATTTAAAGGATTTGCCGATAAAACATCATTAGGATTTTTAGGTTGTAATTTTTTATATTCCTCGGATGATATTCCTGTTGCAAATAAGTTTGGATCGTAATTAGGGTAACTAGACGAAGCTAATATATCTCCAGTTTTGACATCAATTACTAGCATAGCTCCAGAGTCTAAATATGGAGCTGTTTTTCCTGCTGTACTATAGTTTCCAAATACACTATTAAACGTTCCACCCGCTCTTGCTGCTTTTATTATTTTTTCTAATGAATCATCAGATACCTTTTGTAAATCTTTATCTATACTAAGATATACAGTGTCTCCAGATTTTGGTTCTTTTACATCTAACTCTTTACTTACTCTACCAACAGAGTCAACCTCAACCTTTTTGTATCCATCTTCGCCTTTTAACTTATCTTCGTAATATCTTTCAATACCTGTTTTTCCTACTATGTCACTTTTACTATATCTTGCATCTCCATCTTCTTGCTTTTTAGCAAGTTCATCTTCTGAAATTTTCCCCATAGTCCCTAAGGTATGAGATGCTAAGTTCTTTTCAGGATATTCCCTAACTGGTTCTTTTGCTACTGATACTCCTGGAAATTCTATAGCTCTTTCTTCTATTTCAGATATAGTTTTTTCATTTACATCTTTTGCTATTGTTACAGGTTTGTATTGAACAAACCCTTGAGATTTAAGTGCATCTCTAACAATCATTATTTTTCTAGCATCTGTGTTAGATAAGCTACCAGGTATTTCATAATATTTTCTAATTTCTTTAAATGCATTTTTTGAATTAATATTTATATTGTCTATCTTATATCCTTTTAGCCAGTCTTCTTTATTTCTTTGCTCTGTAAACTTCCAGTCTTTAACTAAAATTGGAGGATATATACCTACAGAGTTTAATTTTTTCTGAATTTCAGCTGGTTCTAAATTTCTTACAGATGAATCTATTTTATTTTCCTTTATAGCTTTATCAACTATATAGTAAAAAGTTTCTTTAGCATTTAATTCCAACGGAACTTCATTTTCCAATTTATAATCTCTTATTTTCTTGTCAAATGTATAGAAGTACTTTCCATTTTCTACGTATATAGGAAATTCATCTATAAATTCTTCTTTATTTTTTCTAATAAATTGATTAGCTCCAATGAAATTTCATTAGCTTTAGTTTTCCATTTTTATCTTTTTTGTTAACTCCATCATTAGACACATGAATAGTGAAAGAGTTTCTGTTAGAAGCTAGTGTACGCCCATATCTATCTTTTATTTCTCCTCTTGGAGCCTTTATCGGAATCTCTTTATATGTTTTATTACTAGCTAACTCATTATAATGTTCATGTTTAAATGTCGTCATATATATAATTTTTGCAAGTATAATACATAGAACTACAATAATTATATACTTTATTATATCAAGTCTATCAAATCTTTTATTTTCATCCATTTAATCACCACTAATCTCTTTTCAATTTAAGGATTGACCCCTTGAAAACGTAATAAAAAATTAAACTACCTATACTATTTACAAGTGGCACTGTACATATCCCCTTAACGAAGATATGTAAAATATCATAAGTCTGGTATACCGTCCCTAAAAGAACTATATTTACAATAGAATCTATTAAACTTGTTATAAAAACTAATGCAAAAACAGTTATATAGCTATTTTTATATATTTTATCATTTAAATTGCTTATTCCGTATGCTATTACAGCTAAAATCAAAGCATTAACGCCAAATATACTACCCATTGCTATATCTTTTACAAAACCTAATAAAATAGCTATTGTAACAGCTTCTATATCATCTAAGTACAAAGATATTATCGTCATATATATTAGAAGAAAGTTTACACTAACTCCAAGTATATCAACATAATTAGTGATACTACCTTCTACTATGACTATCAAAACACCAATAAGAAAAAGTAATATTCTTTTCATTTGTAGTTTCTCCTTCTAATTTATATTTCTTGGTTCGATAACTACAACATCATCAATGTTTTTGAAGTCGGCATATGGTTTTACTATTACATTTTTTAAACCTTTGTTCTTGTCATCAATAACTTTTTCAACTGTTCCAATAGGTATTGATTGTGGATATAGACCTAGTCCTGATGTCACAACAACATCTCCCGGAAGTACATCATATGAAGTTGAGAACATATAACCTTCTAATAAACCTTCTGCTTTATAGTTTTTATTTTCATTAGCCTCCTGACTTATTACTCCTTTACTTTTAGGATCTTTTAGTAATTGGAAGCTTACTGATGATTTTGTATCTAATAAAGAAATAGCTTTACTATAGTTATCAGAAACTTCGTAAACAACCCCAACCAATCCATTTCCTCCAACTACAACGCTATCTTTTTTAACTCCATCGTTCTTTCCTGCACCTATTACAAATGACTTATACCAATTTCCATCATTTTTCCCTACTACTTGTGCACTTATCATATTCTTTTTGTATTTTTCATCTATAAAGTTTAGTGATTTTTTTAAACTTTGCAGAGATTGAGCAGTCGATGATTCTTCTTTTAAATTAATTATTTCTTGTTTTAATTTTTCATTTTCTTTTTCTAATTTGTCAACTTTATTTGCATTTTCTTTAAATTTAAATATGTTGCTTGTACCGTCTTTAATAAAAGTAAATCCTTTGTTTAAGTTACTTTCAATTGCTGATATCGAACTTAATACAACTCCACTTCCTTTAATTCCACCTTTAGAGTATCTGCCTATTGATATTCCTACAATTCCAATTAAAGTGATAGCAACCCCTATAGTTGCTACCACTTTTAACGTTATATTTTCTATTATTTTTCTTATTATTTAGTTTCACCCTATCACCAACTTTAAATTATCTTCTACTATTGTTCATCATTAATACTTTTTCAAATATTTCTTGATCTTCTACAGATTTTCCAGTACCTAATGCAACGCAGTCTAAAGGATTTTCAGCTATATGAACAGGCATTCCAGTTTGCTCTTTTACTAACTTGTCAAGCCCTCTAAGTAAAGCTCCACCTCCAGTTAGCATTATTCCGTTTTCCATTATATCTGAAGATAATTCTGGTGGAGTTTTTTCTAAAGTTGATTTAATAGCATCTACTATAGATGTTATAGGCTCTTTTAATGCTTCTCTAACTTGTGATGATGATATATGCTCAGTTTTAGGAAGTCCTGATATTAAGTCTCTACCTCTTATTTGCATAGTTTCTTCTGAATCCTCTTTAAACGTTGATCCTATTTGTATTTTAACGTCTTCTGCTGTTCTTTCACCTATCATTAAGTTGTACTCTTTTTTAACATAGTTTACTATAGACTCGTCAAACTCATCTCCACCTACTCTTATAGATTTAGCAGTAACTATACCACCTAAAGATATTACAGCTATTTCTGAAGTACCTCCACCTATATCTACTACCATGTTTCCTTCTGGCTCTTCAACTCTAAGTCCAGCTCCTATAGCAGCTGCCATAGGTTCTTCTATAAGATATGCATCTCTTGCTCCTGCTTGTCTAGCAGCTTCTTCTATAGCTCTCTTTTCTACTTCTGTTACACCGAAAGGTACACATATTGCTATTCTTGGACTAACTACACCTTTGTTAGATGCTGCTTTTTTTATAAAGTAGCTTAACATTGCTTGCGTAACATCGAAATCTGCTATAACTCCGTCTTTCATAGGTCTTATAGCTACTATGTTTCCAGGTGTTCTACCTATCATTCTTTTCGCTTCTTCTCCAACTGCTAAAACAGACTTGCTGTCATCTCTTATAGCTACAACTGAAGGTTCTCTAACTACTATACCTTGTCCTTTTATGTAAACTAATGTATTTGCTGTTCCTAAATCTATTCCCATGTCCTTAGACATTTTATTAAATCCAAATAAAGATTTGAATCCTTTTTTCTCTTTCTTTTCTTTCTTTGCCATAATTTCAAGCTCCTTTCACATATATCCATCAAATTATCATATTTTCTTTAAAACTGTAATAAAGCCCATCACCTATTATTATATGGTCAATGACTTCAATACCTATTAATTCGCCACATTTTACTAATCTAGACGTTACATTCTTATCTTCATGAGATGGTTCAATTGATCCTGATGGATGATTATGCATAAGAATAATTTTATTACTACTTCTTTTTATAGCTTCTCTAAACACTTCTCTTGGATGAACCACTGACATGTTAAGAGTTCCTACCGAAACATCTATATCACATATTACTTCGTTTTTTGTATTCAAAAGAATTGTTTTAAAAACTTCTTTATTTAAATACCGTAAACTATCCATGTAATATTTATAAATATCCCATGGGTTTGTGATTTTATATTTTGTGGGTTTTGCACTAGCTATTCTTATACCTAATTCTAAAGCCGCTTTTATTTGCGCCGCTTTAGATAATCCTATACCATCAATTTCACATAACTCTTGTATAGTTATATCATTTAGCCATCTTATTCCTTGTCGATCTTTATTTATTATATAATTTGCTAATTCTAAAACACTTTGTTTTTTAGTTCCTGTCCTCAAAATGATTGCTAATAATTCAGCATTAGATAAGCTTTTTTCTCCTTGTGTAAGCATTTTTTCTCTAGGTCTTTCTTCTAATGCCATCTCCTTTACACTAATACATAAATTTGATGACTCCATCAAAAACTACCTCCCTAGAATTATTTAAAAAGATTTATTTTAAAATTTATTTTAAGGATATCACTTAACTTAGATATTGGTAATCCAACTATATTAAAATAATCTCCCTTTATTTCTTCAACTAATAGAGCTCCATATCCCTGTATCCCATAGGATCCAGCTTTATCCAAGCACTCTTTAGTATTTATGTAATCCTTTATGTCTTGGTCAGTTAATTTTTTAAATTTAACATTACTTATAGCATAGTCCACTATCTTCTTTTCCTTTTCTAAGTTTACTATGCTCATTCCTGTTATTACCTGATGTTCTCTATTTGATAATTTGCTTAACATATCAAAAGCTTCTTCTTCATTTTTAGGTTTCCCTAAAATTTCATTGTCTAAAACAACAATCGTGTCAGCTCCAATAACTAAATCACTTGGATTATTTTGAGCAACACTCATACATTTTTCAAATGCTAGTCTTAAAACTAGTTGTATAGGCTCCTCATCTTCAAATATTCTTTCATCTATATCGCTACTTATGACAGAAAATTTAAGATTTGCATTTTCTAAAATTTCTCGTCTTCTAGGCGATCCTGATGCCAATATTATATTCATTAATTCACCTCATTTTTGATACTTATTTAGTTTATCATTATATTGTAAAAAATTCAACGTTAATGTCGAACGTTTTTTGTTACACTCTAGTTACAATTTTTATTTTTTCTAAAATAGGAGATATGGAAAATATCCATATCTCTATAATATCCACATTATAAAATTTTAATAGCCTTTTTAGGACATTTTTGAACACATAGATGACATCCTACACATTTGTCTGTATCTACCTTATGCTTTTCTTTTAACTCTCCTGAAATTGCATCAAACTTACATTGTTTTTTACATATAGTACAACCTACACACTTATCTTCTTCGATTGCAACTTTCTTTCTATCATTAAATTACCTTTTATTGCTTTTGTTGGACATTTCTCAACACATATCATACATTGTACGCATTTACTATAATCGATTTTAGCTATTTTATCTTCTACATGTATAGCGTCAAATGGACACGATTTCTCACATATTCCACAACCTATACAACCTACACTACATTTATCTTTTACAGCTTTACCAAAATCTTTGCTATTGCAAGATACAAATACTTTGTTTTTAACAGGTTTTTCAGTTATTAACCCTTTAGGACAAACGTCCATACACTTACCACAAAGTACGCATTTTTCCTCATCTATCACAGCTACTCCATCTATCAATTTAATTGCATCAAACTGACAAACGCTTACGCATGTTCCAAGTCCTAAACATCCATATTTACAATCTTTAGAACCTCCATTTAAAGCACTTGCTGCTCTACAATCATTTATGCCTTCATATAAATACTTTTCTTTTGAAACAGAACAGTTTCCGCTACATATAATATTAGCTACTTTCTTTTCACCCTCTTCTGATGATACACCCATTATTTCTCCTATTTTAGTTGCACATTCGCTACCTCCAACAGGACAACCATTTACAGGTGCATTTCCTTCAACTATAGCACTTGCTAAACCTCCACATCCTGGGAATCCGCATCCTCCGCAGTTTGCCCCAGGTAATGCTTCAAGTATAGCTTCTACTCTTTCATCAACTTCAACCGCAAACTTCTTAGAAGCATACGCCAAGATTGCTCCAAATATTAACCCCATTACACCTAAAACTAAAATTGAATTAATTATAGCCAATTATCTCACCCCTAACTTATAGCTTTATAAGACCTGCAAAGCCTAAAAATGCTATTGACATTAAACTTGCTGATATTAATGTTATTGGAAATCCTTTAAAGCTTTCTGGAATATCTGCTAATTCTAATCTTTCTCTTATACCTGCAAATAAAACTATAGCCAAAGTAAATCCTACACCTGCTCCAAATCCGTTTACCATAGTTTCAACTAAGTTATATCCATTTTGAACATTAACTAAAGCTATACCTAAAACTGCACAGTTTGTAGTTATTAGAGGTAAAAATACTCCTAGTGCTTGGTATAAAGATGGACTCATTTTTTGTATTACCATTTCAACAAACTGAACTATAGATGCTATTACTAGTATAAAAGCTATCGTTTGTAAAAATTGATTATTAGTTATTTCTAATATTTTTTGTACGAAATATGTTATAAAAGATGCTAGTGTTAAAACAAATGTAACTGCAACTCCCATACCTACTGCTGTATCCACTTTTTTAGAAACTCCTAAAAACGGACATATTCCTAAGAATTGAGATGTTATAACGTTGTTAACTAATACAACACTTAAAAATAAAAGTATTAAATTCATATATATCCCTCCTAATTAGCTTTCTTATCTTTTAATTTATTGAATCCTGCAAGTAAAAATCCTAATGTTAGGAAAGCTCCTGGAGGTAATATAAATAATAAAGCCGGTTGGAAAGATGCTCCAAATAAAGTAAATCCAAATAAACTACCATTCCAAGTATTTCTCTTATAGATCCTAATACTGTTAATGATAATGCAAATCCAAGACCCATACCTACTCCATCAACTGCTGACGCACCTGGTTTATTTTTAGATGCAAAACTCTCTGCACGAGCTAATATTAAACAGTTAACAACTATTAATGGTATAAATAGCCCTAATGCTTTATCAAGTGCTGGTATATATGCTTTAAGCAACATTCCAACCATAGTAACAAATGTAGCAATTACTACTATAAAAGCTGGAATTCTTATCTTAGATGGTACAAATTTTCTCATCATAGATATAACTACATTAGAACAAACTAGTACTGCAGTAGTTGAAAGCCCCATACCTAATCCATTTATAGCTGAAGTTGTAACCGCTAACGTAGGACACATACCTATTACTTGAACAAGCACTGGGTTTTCATCTACTAATCCATTTTTAATTATTTTTCCTAAACCCATATTTTATTCCCCCGTTCCGTTATTTATTTCTTTAAATAAGTCTATAGCAGAGTTAACACCTTCAACTACTGATTTAGATGTTATTGTCGCTCCTGAAACAGCTTGAACTTCATTATCTTTGCTAGCTTCACCTTGAACTAAAGATATTTCATCTACTTTTTTACCTTCAATTTGGTGTTTCAACCCTGTATCAAATGTATTTGATAAATATTCATTTTTTCTAGTTTTTTCTCCTAAACCTAATCCTTTTACAGTACCATCAGTACTTATCCCTACAACAACTTCTGTTTTAGAGTCATATCCATTTGGCTCTGTTTCAAATATATAACCTACTTTTTCATTTCCATTGTATGCTTCATATACAGCTGTAACTATCCCTTCTGATTTGCCTTTTATTTCTTTTAATTCTGCATTATCAAATATTTTTGTGATAGGGTCAGTTGATATTTCTGCAGTTTCTTTGCTTTCTCCATCGTTTAAAAGTTGTTCTTTATATACATTCATAGCCGCATTAACTCCTGAAGTTACTGCATTAGATGTTATTGTAGCTCCTGATATAGCCGCTATCTCATTTTCATTACTAACCTTTCCTTTTACAACCATCAAAGGTTTATCTGCGCTTTTACCATTGTATTGATCTTTAAACGCTGGTTCTTCAGATTTTGATCCAAGTCCTGGTGTTTCTGAATGGTTTCCTATTTTAACTCCTGAAATTTTTCCATCGTTAGAAATTCCAACCATAACTTCAACTTTACCACCATACCCTTTAGGTGTCGTCTTTATAGTATATCCAACTACTTCTCCACCTTTTGTACCTTGGTAAACTTCTTCTATTAACTCGCCTTTTACATCTTTCACTTCACTAAATTCTTCAGCAGCTTGAAGAACTTCTTGTCTAGATTCATTATTAGCCTGAATATTTCTTTGTTCTATAACTGGTGCAGTTATATTATTTGTTAAGCTTAGCATAAGTGATGCAACAGCACATATTACAAATAATATAGTTCCCAATCTAAATATATCCTTCATTTATTTAGCCACCTCCCCAAATACTCTCGGTCTAGTGTATTTATCAATAAGAGGAGTCATTACGTTTACAAATAGTATAGAGTAAGATACTCCTTCTGGATAACCTCCATAAAGTCTTATTACTGTAGTTATAACCCCTGCTACTATTGCATATATAATTTGACCTTTTTTAGTCATCGGAGAAGTTGTGTAGTCAGTAAGCATGAAGAATGCTCCTAGCATAAGTCCTCCCGCCACCATTTGGTACATTACAAACTCAAAATTAAATCCACCTAATATAAACATTAATATTGCTACTGTAGCTATATAAAACACAGGGATTACATAATTGATTATACCTTTGTACATTAAGTATAATCCCCCTAGTATAAGTAATATCGCAGACGTTTCACCTATACACCCACCTATATTACCAACAAACATATCAAAAAGACTTACTCCACCACTGTTTAACACGTTTACACCTTCAGCTCCTGCTTTTAATGCAGCTAATGGTGTTGCTGTTGTAACCGCGTCTAAATTGCCTGAACTAACCCAATTTACTCCAGTTTTAGTCCATGTAGTCATAGCTACTGGAAATGACGCTAGTAAAAATGCTCTTGCCCCTAATGCAGGGTTTATGAAGTTATTTCCAATTCCACCAAATACTATTTTTACAATTATTATTGCAAATGCTGAACCTGCTAAGCACATCCACCATGGAAGAGATGCAGGAACATTAAATGCTAATAATAATCCTGTTACTACCGCTGAGTAGTCTCCTATAGTAGATTCTTTCTTGCTTATTTTTTGACATATCCATTCAAAGCCTACAGCTCCTAATATACACCAAAACATTACGTTAATAGCACTCAATCTAAAGAAATATATACCAGCTAATGCCGCAGGTAAAAGAGCTATTATAACTTGCTTCATTATATATGATGTATCTTCATTACTTCTCACATGTGGAGAAGATGACACTATTAGTTTATTATCCATCATATTTCCCCCTAACTTTTACTTATTTGATTGCTTTCTTTTTAATGCAATTATTTCTTTTTTAGCTACTCTAATTGATTGAAGTAGAGGTCTTCTTGCTGGACATATAAATGAACATGATCCACACTCTATACAATCTAGCGCTCTAAATTTTTCAGATGATTCAAAGTCTCCTTTTAAGCTATATGCACTTATGTATAACGGTTGTAAATATGCTGGACAGACGTCTAGACACTTACCACATCTTAAACAATTATTAGGTTTCGGAATAGTAGCTTCAGCCTCATCTAAACATAATATTCCTGATGTACCCTTATTAGTAGGTATGTTTGTAGTATACTGAGCTATACCCATCATAGGTCCACCCATTATTATTTTTCCAACTTTTTTATCAGTCTTAAGTCCTCCACACTCTTCTATAATTTCAGAGAAAAGTGTTCCTACTTTAGTTACAAGATTTTTTGGTTCTTGTATACAATTTCCAGTTATAGTTGTTATCCTTTCTACAAGAGGCATCCCAGTTTTTATAGTTTTTGCTATCTGTGCAGCTGTACCTACATTGTTTACAACAGCTCCTGCATCCATTGGAAGTCCACCTGATGGTACTTCTCTATTTGTACACGCATATATAAGTTGTTTTTCTGCTCCTTGAGGATATTTAACTTCAAGACCTACAACTTCTATATTATTTATTTTACTTGCTTCTTTTGTAATAGCCTCTATTGCATCTGGCTTATTTACTTCTATTCCTATGTAACCCTTGTCTACGTTTAATGCCTTCATAAGAACTTGTAATCCAAATACAACATCTTCTGGATTTTCAATCATCAACCTGTGATCTGCTGTTAAATATGGTTCACATTCTGCTCCATTTAATATAACAAAATCTATCTTTTTATCTGGAGGTGGAGAAATTTTAACATGTGTTGGGAATGTAGCTCCTCCCATTCCAACAATACCGGCTTCTTTAATACTTTCTATTATTTCTTCTTTGGTTAAATTTTCTAAACTTCCTTTAGGCCTTACACTTTCGTGTATAGTGTTTTTGAAATCGTTTTCTATTATTACGCATGTGCTTACTCCCCCAGGAACGTCAATATCTTTTACTCCTATCACTGTTCCTGATACTGATGAATGAATATTTGCAGATACAAAACCTTGCATTTCACCAATCTTTTGACCTACACAAACCATATCACCTAATTTTACTATAGGTCTTGCTGGCGCCCCTATATGTTGCTGCATTGAAATATATACAACTTTAGGATCTTTAGCTTTTTCTAGCGGTTTGCTGTTGGTATACTCTTTTCTGTATGGAGGATGTATCCCTCCTTTGAAAGTTAAGAGCTTCATAGTTCTACCCCCTTATGGCTTAATTTAAACTTTTTTCTAATATAAGTATACTATATCCATAGTAATTTTTTAACAATCGTTAAAAAATTATCTTACTTTTTAATCTACTATCTTACTTTTTTCTAGAATTTTTTTCAAAATAAAAAAGTTGTTTTTTAACAACTTTTAAATAGATTTAATAGAATTTATAAAGCTATAATAACCTTGCATAGATGACATAAGTAAACTTTCACTTATGTTAAATTGGTCTTTTCCCACCATTTCTATACTATTTTTTGATTTATCTTTTACAGACTCAGTGTACTTTAATAAATTTTCCTTAAATCCTTTCATTCCATCATAATCAATATCTTTTGCATTTTTTTCAACTTTATCTAAAATAGATAGCCTATTGTTAATTATATTTTTATAATTTTCTTTATCTATATTGCTTTCATTTTTATCCCATACTTTAGATTCTTCTTCAAAGTTAGTTATTAAATTATTTAACTCGCCACATATATTTTCTACATAAGAATATTTTTCTGTGTACTGTAAGCTAAGCATAGGTATTTCTAATTTAGTTACAAAAGCATCTGGAAAATCTTTTTTTAGTGTTTCTAAATTTTTTCTACTTTCTTCTTCTTTAAATGAAGGATATGTTTGAACTTTTTGAACTTTATCTACTTCTACAGTAGAAAAGGGTACTTTTAATTCACTTAGTTTATTTTGTATTTGTTTTAGTTCTTCTTGATTATCTATAGCAGCTATTTGAATTGAGTATATTCCCCAATCTTTAACAGTTGCTACTTTTGCATTTTCATTACTAACTTTTGATACTTCTTGTTCTTTTTTCACTTCTTTATCTTTACTTTTACCTTCGGATTTTGCTTCTGTTTTCGAATCATCCCCTTTTCCTATTAAGTCTTTATATGAAAATTCTTTAAATCCTAATTCTTTTTTATTGAAAATATTTAAACTGCTTATCTTTTCTGTAAAACTAAAATCAGCTTTTTTATAAAAAAAGCTCCTCCTGCTAATACAACTACAACTAGTCCTACAGTTATGCCTTTTGATATATGATTTCTTCTTCTATTCATACCTCTATAGATATTTCTTCTCTTATTCATTAGTTTGTCCCCCCGTTTAAATATATTTACTAATACATATTCAATAAAATAATAATTTATTCCTAAATTTTAAATTTTGATACTATAGGATAATGATCTGACATGTTTTTCATTAATACATCATAGTCTATAACTTCAATGTCTGGTGAAACTAAAATATAGTCAATTCTATCTAGTGCAGTGGAAAATGTTAACGTGTTATCTTTATTTACTTTGGTTGCTGCATCTTTAAAAATTTCTTCATTTATATCCATATTTCCATCGTTAAAATCACCTACAACTATGTAGGGATCATCTAATTTTTTTACAAAATCCTCCACTTCTTTTAATTGGTTTACCCTCTCTGTATCATTTAATCCTAAGTGTAAATTTATAATATTTAATTTTCTTCCAAATCCTAATTTGACCACAGTATGTAGCATTCCCCTTTGCTCTGTTTTACTACTTAAATAAATATGATTTTGACTTATTATTTTATATTTAGAGTATGTTGCAAGTCCATAATTTGAACCTAATTTAACCACATTCGCCCCAAAATGAGAATACATATCCAAATCTTCTTTTAGGCTACTTACTTGAAACCCGGCTTTTGCTGATTCATTTACTTCTTGTAAGCATATAACATCTGCATTTTCTATTCTTAAAAAATCAATTATATCAAATAAACTAGGAAACATATCTTTATTTAAACCACTATGTATATTATAACTAACTATTTTTACTTCCTTTTTCGGTGTAAATTTATTTACTTCTAAAAAACAACTTACAATAACTATTATAATTATAAAGATTATAGTCCATAGCTTTTTTATCATTTTGTAATCATCCCCTAAATCTAATTGATTCTAGTTGTTAAAAAACTTAAGACGCTAATATATAGCGCCTTAATTTTTAATTTTACTTAGTTTATCCTTTATTATACAGTTTATAACTTTTTTTCGTATATCTTCTGCACCTTCTTCTTCACTTGTTTCTATATTTAGGATTTTTGCAATGGACTTCATATCATTTCTTGCCCTTGACTTATAATTTTCAATTAGGTAATTTTTAATCTTTTCTGGTTCTAATATATAAGTACTATTTTTCTTAGTATAGTATATATATTTTTTGTTGTAATAATCTTTATTTTCATATATATTAGTTGATACTTTCTTTAATAGTATCTTATATGATTGTTTAGCATTTACACTCATTCCTAAATATCTAGCAAATTTTATTAATTCTGCTTTTGATTTGAAAATCTCTTCACTTTTAATTATTTTTACAATCTCACTAATATTTTCTTGATATGATCCTCTTTTTAAAGTTTTTATATATGTTTGTACATTTAAATCTTCATCATGAAACTCACTTATACTTTCATCTATAACCGAATTTACCTTGCCTTCAATATACTTCAAAGCTCCTTTGTTAGAGATTGAGCCTTGAAATTCTTTTTGGGTCATATCAAGTATAATTTTTTTCAGGTCCTCATTATGTTCTATAGGTTCCATGATATCCCCCCTTTGATACTTATATTATATTCAACAAATCAATAAAAGTTTCTTTTTATAAGTATTATATAGTTTTATATATGTATTAATCTCATATTATATATCTATTAATATAATTTT